>JAUYMV010000015.1 GCA_030698645.1 Mesorhizobium sp. | reverse complement strand
ATGCCGAGTTCGATCGCGCCCGCCGCCGGCTGCGGCGTGCCGGGCAGGCGGATCGTCTGCGCGCCGACCTTCGCCGTCGCGCCGTCGAGAACCGCCGGCATGACGTTCATGCCGGGCGAGCCGATGAAATAGCCGACGAAGGTGTGCTTCGGCCGCTCGAAGAGCTCCGCCGGCGTGCCGATCTGGACGATCTCGCCTTCGTACATCACGACCACCGTCTCGGCGAAGGTCAGCGCCTCGGTCTGGTCGTGCGTCACGTAGATCATGGTGTAGCCGAACCGCTTGTGCAGCAGCTTCAGCTGGCTGCGCAGTTGCCACTTCATGTGCGGATCGATGACGGTCAGCGGCTCGTCGAACAGGATGGCGTTGACGTCGGCGCGCACAAGGCCGCGGCCGAGCGAGATCTTCTGCTTCTGGTCGGCGGTCAGGCCCCTCGCCTTCCTGTTCGACCAGCTCTCCAGATCGATCATGGCGATGATCTCGCGCACCTTGCGGTCGACATCGGCTTCCGGAACGCCGCGGTTGCGCAGCGGAAACGCCAGATTGTCGTAGACGGTCATGGTGTCGTAGATGACCGGAAACTGAAACACCTGCGCGATGTTGCGTTCCTGCGTCGACAGGTCCGTCACGTCGCGGCCGTCGAACAGGATGTTGCCCTCCGATGGCCGCACCAGCCCGGACATGATGTTCAGGAGCGTGGTCTTGCCGCAGCCCGATGGGCCGAGCAGCGCGTAGGCGCCGCCGTCGTCGAAGATGTGATGCACCTCCTTCAGGGCGTAGTCCTTCGCGCTCTTCGGGTTCGGCCCGTAGGCGTGGCGGATATGGTCGAGGTCGATGCGCGCCATCTCTCTCCCTCACGCGGCCAGTTTCGCCGGCGCGACCGCGGCGCGCCCGTCTCCACCGAACACCAGCAGGTGGCGGGAATCGATGAACACCTCGACCACCCTGTCGGCCTCGAAATCGTGAATGCCATGTTCGAGCATCACCCAGCGCGCATCGGCGAAATCGAGATGCACGAAGCTCTCCGAACCGGTGATCTCGGTGACGACCACCTTGGCCTGGACGGCCACGGCGTCGGCATTCGGCCGGACAAGAGCAAGATGGTGGGGCTGAAAGCCGATCGTATAGACACCATCGGCAATGCCGGCGAGATGCGCCGGTACCGGGAGGTTCACCCCACCATCTAGCTGGAACGCCGGTCCGCGCTTGGCCAGAACGATGGTGTTCAGCGGCGGATCGGAGAATGTCGTCGCGGTCACGAGATCGACCGGCCGGCGGAAGACCTCGATCGTCGGCCCGAACTGCGTGACGCGGCCTTGCGACAGCGTCGCCGTGTTGCCGCCGAGCAGCAGCGCTTCGGACGGCTCGGTCGTCGCATAGACGAAGATCGTGCCGGCCTCGGCGAAGATTTTCGGCAGCTCCGCGCGCAGTTCCTCGCGCAGTTTGTAGTCGAGATTGGCGAGCGGCTCGTCGAGCAGCACCAGTCCGGCATTCTTCACGATGGCGCGCGCCAGCGCCGTGCGCTGCTGCTGGCCGCCGGAGAGGCTAAGCGGCGTGCGGTCGAGAAACTCCGTCAGGCGCAGCAGTTCGGCTGCCTTGCGGACCTCGCGGTCGATGACGGCCTTGTCCTTGCCGGCGACGCGCAGCGGCGAGGCGATGTTCTCGTAGACGGTCATCGCCGGGTAGTTGATGAACTGCTGGTAGACCATCGCGACGTTGCGCTTCTGCACCGCCACGCCGGTGACGTCCTTGCCGTCGAACCGGATCGAGCCGGCGGTCGGCACGTCGAGGCCGGCCATCAGGCGCATCAGGCTGGTCTTGCCGGAGAGCGTCGGTCCGAGCAGCACGTTGAGGCTGCCGTGCTCGAGCGTCAGCGACACGTCGCTGATATGCGTCTCGGCCCCGACCACCTTGGATACGTTTTTCAGCTCGAGCATTGACCCTCCTCCCAGGGGGTGTTTCCGGTCTACTCCGCGGCGGCCGAATGCGGCCTGCCGCCAAACTCCCGCATGAACGTCTCCAACACCGAAATCTCCTCCGCGCCCAGCTGCAGGCCGCGCTTGGTCCTCCGCCAAAGCACGTCGTCGGCCGTCACGGCCCATTCGTTCTGGATCAGGTGGCGCACTTCCGCCTCGTAGAGGTCGCCGCCAAACGGGCGGCCGAGCTCGGCGTAGGACTTCGCCAACCCCAGAATTTTCCGTGCGCCGGTACCGTAGAGCCGCATGAGCCGCTTCGCCAGCCGCAAGTCGAGGAAGGGATAATCGCGCTTGAGCAGGCTTACCTGCGCGTCGAACCCGGTCGCCGGGAAGTCTCCGCCGGGCAGCGTCGCGGCCGCCGTCCAGGGCTTGCCCTTCCTGCCGAGGAATCCCTCGATCTTCTCCAGCATGGTTTCGGAAAGCCGGCGGTAGGTGGTGATCTTGCCGCCGAAGATGTTGATCAGCGGCGCCTCGCCATGGCCGCCGTCCGCCTTCAGCACATAGTCGCGCGTGGCCTCCTGCGCCTTCGAGGCGCCGTCGTCGTAGAGCGGGCGGACGCCGGAATAGGTCCACACGATGTCGCCCCGGCGCACCGGCTCGGCGAAATACTCGCTCGCGGCATCGCACAGATAGTCGATCTCCGCATCGCTGATCGCAGCCGTGTGCGGATCGCCTTCATAGTCCTGGTCGGTCGTGCCGATCAGGGTGAAATCCTCCTCGTAGGGAATGGCGAAGATGATGCGGCCGTCCTGGTTCTGGAAGAAATAGGCGCGCGGGTCGGCGAACTTCTTCCTGATGACGATGTGGCTGCCCTGCACGAGGCGGACATTGTGCACGTCGTTCTGGCCGATCGTGCCTGCCAGCACCTGGTCGACCCAGGGGCCGGCCGCGTTGACGATCAGCCGCGCCCTGACCTCTTCCGTCGATCCGCCGATTGCGTCCTCGACGACGATCTTCCAGATTCCCTCGGCGCGCCTGGCGCTCACCACCTTGGCGCGCGTGCGGATCGTCGCGCCGCGGTCGGCCGCGTCGCGCGCGTTGAGCACCACGAGCCGGGCGTCGTTCACCCAGCAGTCCGAATATTCGAACGCCTTCGAATAGAGAGGCTTGAGCGGCTTCCCCGCGGGGTCGCTCGTCATGTCGAGCGTCCTGGTCGGCGGCAGCAGCTTGCGGCCGCCGATATGATCGTAGAGGAAAAGCCCGAGCCGCAGCAGCCAGGCCGGCCGCAACCCCTCGTGGTGCGGCAGCACGAAG
>JAUYMV010000010.1 GCA_030698645.1 Mesorhizobium sp. | reverse complement strand
GGCCATAGGCAGCGGCGATCAGGAAGACGGCCAGCGTCTGCAGCGTCATCGGCACGGGCCAGAACGGCACCGTGACCTTGGAGGCGACGGTGAGCAACAGCGAACCGGCGACCACCAGCGCGACCTGGCCGGCGATCCGGGCGTTGCCCTCCCGCGGCAGAGCGAGCGACGCGAGCGGGCGGAGCGCGATGGCATTGGACATGTAAGATCCCCTCGACATGACAGGCCCTGGCGGGCGTTGGATGGGTTTTTGTATATGGTCTTCCGTGCTATGCGGCAACCGGTTTTGCGCCGCACCATCGTCCCGTCCCCCAGGAAGCCACCCGCCATGACCCTCGATTTCGACGTCCGGTTCGAGCCGTCCTACGGCACGCCGGTTCCCGTGGCGCCGGGTGTCGCGCGGCTCACCGTCAACAATCCGAGCGCCTTCACCTTCCATGGCACCAACAGCTACATCGTCGGCGCAGAGACGCTCGCCATCGTCGATCCGGGTCCCGAGGACGACGCGCACTACACGGCGCTGATCGCGGCCATCGCCGGCCGGCCGGTCAGCCACATCTTCGTCAGCCACACGCACCGGGACCATTCGCCGCTTGCCCGGCGGCTGCAGGCGGCGACCGGCGCGATCGTCGCCGCCGAAGGCCCGCACCGCTCCGCCCGCCCGCTGCGCATCGGCGAGCTGAACCCGCTCGACGCCAGCGCCGACACGGAGTTCGCGCCAGACCTGGTGCTGGCCGACGACAGGCTCGTTTCGGGCGACGGCTGGGCGATGCGCACCATCCATACGCCCGGCCACGCCGCCAACCATGTCGTCTTCGCGCTGGAGGGGACGGGCGTGCTGTTTTCGGCCGACCACGTGATGGCCTGGGCGACGTCGATCGTTGCGCCGCCGGACGGCGCGATGTCGGACTACATGGAATCGCTCGAGCGCATGCTCGCGCGCGACGATCGCATCTACCTGCCCGGCCATGGCGGACCGGTGAGGAAACCCCGCGCGTTCGTGCGCGGCCTGCGCACCCACCGCCGCATGCGCGAGCGCGCCATCCTGGAGCGGCTGCGCGGCGGCGACCGGACGATTCCCGAGATGGTGGCCGCGATCTACCGCGACACCGACCCGCGCCTGCACGGCGCGGCCGGCCTGTCGGTCCTTGCGCATCTGGAGGATCTGGTGGCGCGCGGCGCGGTCAGCGCCGAGGGCGACGTCGCGATCGACGGCATCTACGCGCCTGCCTGAGACGCGCTACTCGGACGGCTGCGCCTTGATCGCCGCGTCGAGGGCGGCGAGAAAATCGCCGACGCGGCGCCCGTTGTCGCCGAGATCGTTCCTGCCGTAGCGCGACACCGAACGCATATCGACATAGGTCGACGCGCCCTCGTCGGTCAGCCGGACCGCGACGTCCGACGGAAATCCCAGAAAGAAGGAATAGGCGGTCGCCTCGACCGTCAGGTCGCCGCCATCCGCTGGAACCACGGGCGACCCGCGCACCGTCCAGCCGCGCGCCGCTGCCTCGGCCAGCACGGCGTCGAGCACGCGGTCGGGCGCGGCTTCATAGCGCCGGCCGGTCGCTTCCGGATATGCGGCAAGCTGTAGTTCGGCCGCCGCCGCCGTCGGCGGGACGATCGGATTCATCGAAGGCGTCCGGTCGCGCGCGGCGAGCGGCATCATGGGCGGGTCGATCAGGTCGGTCGAGACGTCCGTCAGGGCCGGATGGGTGAAGAACCGCCAGCCCGACAGCAGAAACGGCGCCAGCACGATCAGCGCCAGGATCGCGCCGAAGGTCGAACTGCGGCCGCCCTTTTCGCCGCGCTGCCAGAGATCGACGAAGCCCAAGGCCGCCGCGCAGAGCGCGCCGACCGCCAGCGCGCCGATGATGCCGAGCAGCCAAAGGAACGCCACCGTATCGATCCGCCCGTAGCGATGGCCAAGGCCGGAGACGAGGAACAGCATCGCCGCGAACGACGCCAGCCGGCGCGACCAGCGCGCCGCGCCCGATGCGCGCCGTTCCACGATCCCCGCCATGATTCCGCTGCCTGCCCTGCCGATGTCGTCAGCGGGTCACATAGCGGATCGCCGGCGAATGGACAATGTTGCGCCTGTGCAGCGCATCGTCCGCCCTCACGCTGCCGGCAGTTCGTAGTCCTTGAACTGCTCGCGCAGCGCCATCTTCTGGATCTTGCCGGTCGCCGTGTGCGGGATCTCCTTGACGAAGGCGACATCGTCGGGCAGCCACCATTTGGCGCAGCGCGGCTTCATGTAGTCGAGGATCGACTCGCGCGTCGGCTCCCTGCCGGGCTTGGCGACGACGACCAAGAGCGGCCGTTCGTCCCATTTTGGATGCGCGACGCCGATGACGGCGGCTTCCGCAACGTCCGGGTGGCCGACCGCCATGTTCTCCAGGTCGATCGTCGAGATCCACTCGCCGCCGGACTTGATGACGTCCTTGGCGCGGTCGGTGATCTGCATGTAGCCGTTCTCGTTGATATGGGCGACGTCGCCCGTGTCAAACCAGCCCTCGGCGTCGAACTGCTCCTTGCCGGCGCCGCCGTAATAGCCCTTGGCCACCGCCGGGCCGCGCACCTTGAGGCGGCCGAACTTCTTGCCGTCCCAGGGCAGGTCCCGGTTCTCGTCGTCGGTCACCTTCATCTCGACGCCGAACGGCGCGAAGCCCTGCGTCTGCTTGATGTCGAGCAGCGCGTCGCCGGTCAGCCCGGCATATTCCGGCTTCATGGTGGCCAGGCTGCCGAGCGGGCTCATCTCGGTCATGCCCCAGGCATGGATGACCTCGACGCCATAGACGCGCTCGAATTTTTCCGTGATGGCGCGCGGGCAGGCCGAGCCGCCGATCACCACCTTGTTGAGGTGCGGCAGCTTGAGGTCGTTCTGCTCCAGATATTGCAGCAGCATCAGCCAGACGGTGGGCACAGCCGCCGAAAAGGTCACCTTCTCGGTGTCGAGCAGTTCGTAGATCGAGGCGCCGTCCATCTTACCGCCGGGCATGACCAGCTTGGCGCCGATCATCGGGCCGCTCTGGCCGAGCCCCCAGGCATTGGCGTGGAACATCGGCACGACCGGCAGGATGACGTCGCGCGACGAGATGCCCATGGCGTCGGGCATCGCCGCCATCATGGCGTGGATGACGTTGGAGCGGTGCGAATAGAGCACGCCCTTGGGGTCGCCCGTGGTGCCCGAGGTGTAGCACATGCCGCAGGCCTCGGCCTCGGCGACATCGACCCAGGCGAAATCGCCGTCGGCCTCGGCGATCCAGTCCTCATAGGCGACCACGTTCGGCAGCGCCGTCGCCGGCATATGCGCGGCGTCAGTCAGCACGATGATCTTTCTCAGCGACTTGACCATGCCGGCGATCTTCTCGACCAGCGGCATGAAGGTCAGGTCGACGAACAGCGCCTGGTCCTCGGCATGGTTCATGATCCAGACGATCTGCTCGGGAAACAGGCGCGGGTTGAGCGTGTGGTAGATGCCGCCCATGCCCATGATGCCGTACCAGGCTTCCAGATGGCGGGCGCCGTTCCAGGCGAGCGTGGCGATGCGGTCGGCGCGCTTGAAGCCGTCGCGCTCGAGGCGCTGGGCGACCTGCAGCGAGCGCTGGCGGATATTGCGGTAGTTGGTGCGCGCGATCGGGCCCTCGACGGTGCGCGACACGATTTCGCGGTTGCCGTGCTGGCGCGCCGCGTGATCGATGATCTTGTGGCAGACCAGCGGCCATTCCTGCATCAGTCCAAGCATAGTTTTCCTCCCAGAATTTCGTCGCCGCATAGTGGAGCGGAGCGCGCGAAAGTCCAGAGGGCGCGGGCGTTGCCGTAGCGTCATTTTCGCCAAAATACTGCCCGGCCGATGGACTCCGCGCCGTCGCCACATTCCGGCCATGGTCAAGGGGATAGTCGGCAAAGGGGCGGGCTACGCGTATGAGGTTCGAATGAACGCCCCTGTTGCCGTGTCGGCCGATGCCGAAGCGCCCCCTTCCCCGCCATCCGTCATGTCCGATCTGGGCGAGCTGGAGCTCGTGCTGGCGCTTGCCGACATTGCCGCCGACGGCTTCGACGCCGCGGTGAAGTCGGCGCTCGACAGCGCCGGCGGAACGCTGCTCTTCACCATGCCGGCGCCCGACCGGAGCCGCGTCGCCGCGGCCAGCATCGGCGCCGAGGGCGCGCGGCGGATCGTGCTCTTCGTGCTCGATGCGGACGGCAAGGAAGTCCGCGTCGAAAACAGCGAGGGCAGCGCGCATCCGATCGCCGGACTCGCCGCCTCCTATGCTGGCCTCATGGACCATCTGCCGGCCATCGCCGCCTGACGGGGAGCCATTCCGCAACCGGGCGTCGCTCGCCTCGTGTCTCGGTCAGGGCTTCCCGCTCGATCGGCCTGCGCCATAGCGCAATCCGTCGATGAGCAGGGCGACCATCCGGTCCGACTGGCCGGGCTTGTCCTTCTGCGCCTGCATGCATAGGCCCCCCACCGCATTCATCAACTCCGATGTGCCGACGTCATCGCGCACCTCGCCAGCCGCCACCGCCGCGGCCAGCAGACCTTCAAGCGCCGGCACCAGGTGCGCTTCGAAATAGGCAGGCAGGCTCTCGAAGGCCGGGTCGCCGGAATAGAGCGCCGTGGCCAGTCCCCTCTTGGTGGCAATGAAGGCGGCGAAGCGCTGCATCCACAATGCCAGCGCTTCCCCTGGCCCATGCTCCGCCGCCAGCACCGGGGCCGCGTCGGCGCAGGCCAGAATCTCGCGCCGGAACACAGCGGCGACGAGGTCGGCCCTCTGCGGAAAATGCCGGTAGACCGTGCCGACGCCGACGCCGGCCATCTCGGCGATCTCGCGCACCGGCGCGTCGACGCCCGACGTCGCGAACACCGTCTTCGCGGCCTCCAGCAGCGCATCGATGTTGCGCTGCGCATCGGCGCGCACGGGCCGCTCCGGGCTGGCGAAATCTGATCGATCGGTCGCGGTTTTGCTCAACGGCAGGTACGCCTCTTGCTAAACGGAACAATGTTCCGTATAAGTGGAATGTCGCTCCGCTTACGCTGTCTAACGCAAACGGGCGGCGTTGACCATATCAGCAAAGGACTTCCCTATGAACGACAAACGCATTGCATTGGTCACCGGCGCGAACCAGGGCGTCGGCCTCCAGGTGGCGAAAGAACTGGTGGCAAGCGGCGCCACCGTACTGGTCGGCTCGCGCAATCTCGCGCGCGGCGAGACGGCAGCGCGGAAAATCGGCCCGGGCGCCATCGCGATCCAGATCGACGTCACCGATCGGGCCTCGATCGACACGGCCGCGGAGCGAATCCGCGCCGAGTTCGGCAGGCTCGATTTGCTGGTCAACAACGCCGCGATCTCGAACACCAGCAAGGGCGACCAGTCGCTCGCCGAATACGGCCGCGCCAGCCAGGCCAGCAACTGTTCCCTCGACGAGGTGCGCGCCATCTGGGAGACGAACGTGTTCGGGGTGCTCGCCGTCTACCAGGCGATGCTGCCGCTGCTGCGCCATTCGTCCGATCCGCGCATCGTCAATGTGTCGAGCAGCGTCGGCTCGCTGACGCTCAATGCCGACCCGGCCTTCCCCTACCGCTCCGTGTTCACCCCCGGCTACGCCGCCTCGAAGACCGCGCTGAACGCGGTGACGCTCGGCATGATGATCGAGCTAGAATCGACCGGCATCAAGGTCAACCTCGTCTCACCCGGGTTCACGAGTACCAGTCTCAACGGCTTTGAAGGCACGGAATCGCTGGAGGACGGCTCGCGCGAAGTTGTGCGTGTCGCCCTGCTCGGCCCGGACGGTCCATCGAACACGTTCACGGCCTGGGAAAGCCAGACCATCCCGTGGTGATCGTACCGCCGTGGTCGTGAAAACTGGGATCGTCAATACCAGGATCGCCAAAGCCCTGCCCTGATCCAGCCAGGAATCGGTGCATCGGTCAGCCTGGTGCACCGCCGCTCCCGGGTGGACCAGGCGCGTGCCGGCCATCCGTCCAGCGGGCGCGACGGGGTTACCGCACTGCAAAATCTCGGCTAATGTCCGGCCTTCCCACCCGGAGACCTTCCATGAACGCCCTGCCCCCGCTCACCAATGTCCAGACCCGCGACGCGGAGGCGCTGCTGCATCCCTACACGCCAATCCACCGGCTGCGCGAGGTCGGGCCGACGGTCATCCAGCGCGGCAAGGGCGTCTATGTCTACGACACGCAGGGCAAGCCCTATATCGAGGGCATGGCGGGGCTGTGGTGCACCGGGCTCGGCTATGGCGACGAGGAATTGATCGAGGCGGCGACCGAGCAGATGCGCACGCTGTCCTTCTCGCACCTCTTCGGCGCCAAGGGCACGGAGCCGGCGATCGAACTGGCCGAGAAGCTGAAGGAAATCGCGCCGA
>JAUYMV010000009.1 GCA_030698645.1 Mesorhizobium sp. | reverse complement strand
GTCACAATTTGAACATTGTTCACGAAACATATTGAACGACGTTCATGAACATTGTCCAAATGTGGCGCTGCGGGGCGCGAAGTCAAGTCCCGGCCGCCTGTGGGGGAAAACGATGCCGACGCTCTACGACCTGAAGCCGCGCTTCCAGAACCTGCTGCGCCCGCTCGCGCGACGTCTCGCGGCGGCAGGAATCACCGCCAATCAGCTGACGATTGCGGCCGCGTTCCTGTCCGTTGCGACCGGCGCGCTGCTCACGGCTTTTTCCCACATGCCGGCGCTGTTCTGGCTGCTGCCGGTCGTCCTCTTCGTCCGCATGGCGCTGAACACACTCGACGGCATGCTCGCCCGCGAATTCGGCCAGGCGAGCCGGCTCGGCGCCTGCCTGAACGAACTGGCCGACATCGCCTCGGACGCGGCACTCATCCTGCCCTTCGCCTTCGTCGCTCCCTTCGGCACATGGGGCGTCATGGCCTTCGCCTTCGCCGCTCTGACGGCCGAATTCGCCGGCGTGCTCGGCCACGCCATCGGTGCCGGGCGCATCTATGTCGGGCCATTCGGCAAGAGCGACCGCGCCTTGGCGCTCGGCATCCTCGCCGCGGTCGTGGCGTCGGGTGTTTCGCTGCCGGCCTGGGCCGCCTGGCTGTTTCCGCTGATGGCCGTGCTTTCACTGCTGACGATGGCGAACCGGATCCGCGCCGGACTGCGGCTCGCATCGTGACGGCATCGGTTACCGGAGAGCAGCCCGCGCGGCGCACGCCGGCAACATTCGATGCCTAGATCAGCCGGGCCAAGCCAGAGGACCACGACATGCTCACAGTCTCGCCGAGATCGCTCTCTGACATCGCGCCGGTCGTTCCCGCTTCGCTGGACCCGGCGTCCGGGGCAGAGGAGCGAACCTTCGTCACGCATGACGGCGCCGAGCTCTTCTACCGGAAATGGCCGGCCCGCAGCGGTAAGGCCCGCGGCGCGGTCCTGCTGTTCCATCGCGGCCATGAACATGGCGGTCGCCTCGCCCACATCCCCGCCGAACTCGGCCTCGACGATCTCGCCTTCTACGCCTGGGACGGGCGCGGCCACGGCCGGTCGCCCGGGAGGCGCGGCGCGTCGCCATCCTTCGCAGCCTCGGTGCGCGACATCGACCGGTTCGTGAAACATATCGAGGCGGTCGACGGCGTCGCCATACGCGACATCGCCGTCGTGGCGCAGTCGGTCGGCGCGGTTCTCGCGACTGCCTGGGTACACGACTATGCGCCGGGCATTCGTGCGCTGGTCGTCGCGTCGCCCGCCTTCGACGTCAAGCTCTACGTGCCCTTCGCCCGCCCGGCCATCGCGCTGATGCAGAAGCTGCGCGGCGCCTTCTTCGTCAATTCCTACGTGAAGGCGCGCTTCCTGACACACGATCCCGAGCGCATCGCCTCGTTCGAAGCCGATCCGCTGATCGCGCGGCCGATTGCCTCGAACATCCTGCTCGAGCTCTATGACCACGGCGCCCGGATCGTCGCCGACGCCCGCGCCATCACGGTGCCGACCCAGGTGCTGATTTCCGGAAGCGACTTCGTCGTGCGCCACGCGCCGCAGCACGAGTTCTTCGTCAACCTCGGCAGCCCGCTCAAGGAGCGCCATGTGCTGCCGGGCTTCTATCACGACACGCTGGGCGAAAAGGACCGTGCCATCGCGTTTCGCCATGTCCGCGATTTTCTCGCCGCGCGTTTCGCCGAGGAGCCTTCCGCGCCCGACCGGCGCAATGCCGATCGCACCGGCCATACCCGCGACGAGACCGACCGGCTGGCGACGCCCTTGTCCGTCTTCTCACCGAAAGGCCTCTTTTGGGCGCTCAACCGGCTGTCGATCCGGATCGGCGCGCTGGTTTCGGAGGGCCTGAAGACCGGCCAGGCGACCGGCTTCGATTCGGGCTCGACGCTCGACTATGTCTATGAGAACCGGGCGCGGGGTCTTGGCCCGCTCGGCCGGGCGGTCGACCGCTTCTTCCTCGATGCCATCGGCTGGCGCGGCATCCGCCGCCGGAAATCGCATCTCGAAGCGCTCATCGTCGCGGCGCTCGCCCGCCTTTCGCGCGACGGGCGGGCAGGGCATGTGCTGGATATCGCCGCCGGCCACGGCCGCTATGTACTCGACGCGATCGCGGCCTCGCCCGTGCAGCCGGCCAGCGTCCGCCTGCAGGACTACGCGCCGCTCAATGTCGAAGCCGGGCGCAGCTCGATCCGCGAACGCGGGCTTCAGAGCACGGTGCGCTTCTTCGAGGCGGACGCCTTCGATTCCGACGCGCTGGCGGCGACCGATCCGAAGCCGGATCTGGCAATCGTCTCCGGACTATACGAACTCTTTTCCGACAATGCGCTGGTCAGCCGTTCGCTCGACGGGCTGGCGCGCGCCAAGCTGCCGGGCAGCCTGCTGCTCTACACCAACCAGCCATGGCATCCGCAGCTCGAGATGATCGCCCGCTGCCTGACGTCGCATCGTGGCGGCGACGCCTGGGTGATGCGCCGCCGGACGCAGGCCGAGATGGACCAGCTGGTCGCGGCCGCCGGCTTTCGCAAGCTCGACCAGCGCATCGACGAGTTCGGGATCTTCACCGTATCGCTGGCGGAGCGGCTGTGAGGGAGCGAGCGATGCGGGTCTTGAAGCCGGCGCTGCGGTCGGTCACGGCGACGGTGCTCGCGGCCATGGCGCGCGTCGTCACCGGCGTGCGGCCGATCTGGAGCGGCACGTCGCCGTCGCGCGGGCGGCGCATCTATTTCGCCAATCACGCAAGCCATGCCGACTTCGTCCTGCTGTCGGCCTGCCTGCCGCCCGCCGAGCGCCAGCGCACGCGGGCCATCGCCGCGGCGGATTACTGGGGAAAGACCCGGCTGCGCCGGCTGATCTCGGTTGATCTGCTCGGCGCCGTCCTCGTCGAGCGCAACTGGGTCGAGCGCAAGTCCGACCCGCTCGAGGCCATGCTCGAGGTGCTCGACAGCGGACAGTCGCTGATCTTCTTCCCGGAAGGTACGCGCAACATGACCGACGAGCCGCTGCTGCGCTTCCGTTCCGGCCTCTACAATCTCGCCGTCGCGCGTCCCGATGTCGAACTCGTCCCCTGCTGGCTGGAGAACATGTCGCGCGTCCTGCCCAAGGGCGAGTTCCTGCCGGTGCCGCTGCTCTGTCGCGTGATTTTCGGCGCGCCGCTCGCGCCGCATCCGGAAGAAGACCGCCGCGCCTTTCTCGACCGCGCACGCTCGGCTCTGCTCGCGCTCGATCCCCGTCAGTCGCGGGCCTTCGCATGAGCGGCGACACCAGACTTCTGGCGCTTGGCCTAATCGCCGTGCTGTCGAGCGCAAGCGCTGTCTCCGCCTTCCTGTCGTGGCGCGCGGGAGGCAAACCCAGTCCGGCGCTCGACAACCTCAATCAGCGCATCAAGGCCTGGTGGGTCATGGTGGCGCTGATCGCGCTCGCCTTCGTCTGCGGCAAGACCGGCGTGATCGTCCTGTTCGCGCTCGTCTCGTTTGCCGCCTTGCGCGAATATGTGACGCTGACCTTCTCGCGGCGCAGCGACCATTGGGTGCTGCTCGGCATGTTCGGCATAGTCATTCCCGTGCAATATGTGCTGGTCTGGCAGGAGTGGTACGGGCTCTACTCCATCTTCATCCCGGTCTATTGCTTCCTCGTCATGCCCGCGCTGACGGCGCTGCGCGGCGATACCGAGCGCTTTCTCGCGCGGGTCGCGGAGCAGCAATGGGGCATCATGCTCGCCGTCTACTGCGTCAGCCATGTGCCGGCCCTGATGACGCTGCCGATTCCCGGCTTCGAAGGCCGCGGCCTGCTGTTGATCGCCTTCCTCATCATCACCGTCCAGGGCAGCGACGTGCTGCAATACATCTTCGGCAAACTGTTCGGTCGCCACGCCCTTTCGCCGAACGTCTCGCCGTCGAAGACCTGGGAGGGGCTGGTGGGCGGCATCGCGGGGGCAAGCGCGCTCGGCGGCCTGCTCTACTGGCTGACGCCGTTTTCGCCACCGCAGGCCGCCATGATCGCGGCGCTGTCCTGCCTGATGGGCTTTCTCGGCGGTCTCGTCGCCTCCGCCATCAAACGCGACCGCGGCGTCAAGGACTGGGGCCAGATGATCGAGGGCCATGGCGGCATGATGGACCGCGCCGACAGCCTGGTCTTCGCCGCGCCCGTGTTCTTCCACGTCGTCCGCTATCTCTGGACATGAGGCCGGCGGGAAGCGAAGAATTGACAATTGTCAGAGCGCGTGAATAATGTCGAGAAGAGGAACCCTTCGGAACATTCATGGCGATCCGACAGACAGACCAGACCATCCACAAGGCCGCATGGCTCTATTACACGCATGGCCTGCGCCAGGACGAGGTCGCGCGTCAGCTTAACATTTCGCGAGCCTCCGTCGCCATGTATCTGCGCAAGGCGCGCGAGACCGGCATCGTCAATATCTCCACCTCGACGCGCATGTTCACCGACGACGCGATCGCCCGCGAGATCGAGGACCTGTACGGCCTTGCCTCCGTCTGGGTCGTGCCGCATGACGGCCGCGCGCTCGATCCGACCGCCGAGGTGCCGATCGTCGGCGCCAGCGTCTTTCTCGATCTGGTCCGCAATGGCGACCGCATCGGCGTCGCCTGGGGCCGCACCGTCTATGCCATGGCCGATGCCATGTCCTATGCGGACCTCAACGACGTCACCGTGGTCCAGATGTGCGGCAATCTCGGCGCGCCATACTCCTATCGTCCGGACCAGTGCACGATGGAGATCGCCCGCCGCCTCAACGCCAAGGGCCTCAATTTCTACGCGCCGCTCGTGCTGACCTCGGAACGGCTGGCGCGCGACCTGCGTGCCGAGCCGGTTATCCGCGAGCAACTGGCAAGCGTCGCCCACTGCAACCTCGCGCTCTTCTCCGTCGGCACGCTCGACGAGGACAGCCACGTCGTGATGTGCGGCGCGCTGACCGCCGGCGAGATCCACGCGATGCGGGATGCAGGCGCGGCCGGCGTCATCGCCGGGCAGATGATCGATGCGTCCGGCGCGCTGCTCGATTGCGACTACAATCGCCGCGTCATCTCGGCGGACCTCGCCTCGATCCGCTCGATCGGCAAGCGACTGATGGTGGTCCAGGAGGAATCGAAGTTCGTGCCGCTCGTCGCCGCGCTCTCCGGCGGCCTGTGCACGCATCTCGTCGTCTCGGCCTCGCTCGCCAGGCGGCTGCGCGACGAGCGGTCGGGCGGCACGACGGACCGGGCCATCTGAGCGGTCACCACGACAAGGGGGTGCGTGTCGCCCCCACGACATCAAGAAAAGCTGGGCAGGAAAACGGCAATGCAAAATCTCTGGAATGACGGCGACGCCGAAGCGCTCGTCGAGGCATACGCGACCAAGGGCGTCGCGCGCGACCTGGCGCTGCGCGTCTACACGACGCGCCTGCTCGGCGGCGAACCGCGCCTTGTGCTGCATGGCGGCGGCAACACCTCGTCCAAGGCCCGCGTCACCGACATTTTGGGCGATGAATGGGACGTGCTGCACGTCAAGGGCAGCGGCTGGGACATGGGCGTCATCGAGCCGCAGGGCCTGCCGGCCGTCAAGCTCGAGCCGCTCCTCAAGGCGCGCAAGCTGTCGGTTCTCTCCGACGAGGACATGGTCGCCCTGCAGCGCGCCAACCTGATCGATCCGTCCTCGCCCAACCCGTCCGTCGAGACGCTGCTGCATGCCTTCCTGCCGCACAAATTCGTCGATCACACCCATTCGACCGCCATCCTCGCCATCGTCGACCAGCAGGACAGCGAGCCGCTCAGCCGCAAGGTGTTCGGCCCGAAGATGGCCTTCGTGCCCTACATCAAGCCCGGCTTCGACCTCGCCAAGGAGGCCGCCGACGTCTACGACCGCGACCCGTCCGTCGAAGGCCTGATCCTCGACAAGCACGGCATCTTCACCTTCGGCGACGATGCGAAACAGGCCTATGACCGCATGATCCACTACGTCACTTTGGCCGAGGACTACGTGGCCGAGCACGGCAAGCCGGCGCCCGCCCCGATCGCGCTTCCCGCAACGATCGCCGCTGCCGCCGACATCGCGCCCGCCTTGCGGGGTGCCGTTGCCGTCCGCCGCGGCGAGGGCCGCTTCGACCGCATGGTCTCCGACTTCCGTACGTCGCCCTCGGTGCTCGAATTCCTCGCCCGCCCCGACCTCGCCGACCTCGCCCGCCGGGGCGTCTCGACTCCGGACCTCTCGATCCGCATCAAGACCGGCCCGATGGTGCTGCCGGCGCCCGACGCCTCCTACATCGTCGGCTACCGGTCGGTGATCGACCGGCATGTCGCCGCCTATGCCGACGACTATCGCCAGTATTTCGAGAGCAACAACGCGCTCGACGATGTCGCGCGCATCATGCTCGATCCCATGCCGCGCCTGACGCTGGTGCCAGGCCTCGGCATGTTCGGCCACGGCCGCACGCTGAAGGACGCGAAGATCGCCTCGGATGTCGGCGAGATGTGGATCGAGGCCGTGCGCGGGGCGGAGGCGGTCGGCAATTTCCATCCCTTGACGCATGCAGAGCTGTTCGGCCTCGAATACTGGTCGCTCGAACAGGCCAAACTCGCTGCCAACAAGCCGAAGCCGCTGACCGGACAGGTCGTGCTCGTGACCGGTGGGGCAGGGGCCATCGGCGCGGCCACCGCCAAGGCGTTCGCCGCCCAGGGCGCCCATGTCGTCGTGGTGGATCTCGACGAAGCCAGGGCCAAGGAAGCCGCCAAAGCCGCCGGCAACAATTCGATGGGCGTCGGCGCCGACGTCACCGATCCGGCCCAGGTGGGCGCCGCTTTCGATGCGGCGGTCGCCACCTATGGCG
>JAUYMV010000008.1 GCA_030698645.1 Mesorhizobium sp. | reverse complement strand
GTCGCACGCACGAGGTGCACGAACTGCTGGCCAAGCTGCATAGTTACGCGGATTACGCGATCGCCTATCCGGATACGTCGTGATGGCCGGGAAATTTCTGACAGGACAGGAGATGCTGGCCCGCAAAGGGCTTTTCGGCGTGGCGCGACGGCGGCGGGTTCAGTCCCCTTCTCCCCGTGAACGGGGAGAAGGAAAAAGCCGCCCCGGCTCCCGCCCTTGACCCCACCGCTTTCCTGAACGATTCTCGCCCGCCCGTTCCCAATTCCCGAACGACGGAGAGTTTCGCCCTTGGACACGCTGACCCGCATGCGCGCCTTCATCGACGTGGTGGAAGCCGAGGGCTTTTCCGCCGCCGCGCGCAAGATCGGGCGGTCCAAGGCGCTTCTGTCGAAATATGTCCGCGAACTGGAGGACGAGCTGGGCGCCCTGCTGCTCAACCGCACCACGCGCCAGTTCTCGCTGACCGAGGCCGGCCACACCTACTACAAGCGCGCCCTCGAGATCATTCGCGAGATCGACAGCCTGGCCGAGCTGGTGCGCGATTCGTCGGGCGACGTGCGCGGCCGGATAAAGCTCTCCGCCCCGCGCACCTTCGCCGACGCGCCGATCGGCCAGTCGCTGATCGATTTCGCGAAAACCTATCCCGACATCGTGCTCGACATCCAGCTCGACGACCGTTTCGTCGACCTCGTCGAGGAAGGCTTCGACCTCGCCATCCGCATCTCGCGGCTGGAGAATTCCTCGCTCATCGCGCGCCGCCTGGCGCCCTTCGGCATCCGCGTCTGCGCCGCGCCGGAGCTGATCGCCCGCGTCGGCACGCCGCGGAAGCCGCAGGATCTGGCGAAGCTGCCCTGCGTCATCGACACCAATGGCCGCTGGCTGTCGAACTGGCCGTTCCTGGGCGACAATGGCGAGATGGTGAGCGTCTCGGTCACCGGCCGCATGGAGGTGAACAGCCCGCTCGCCGCGCGTTCGGCCGCGGCGGCCGGCCTCGGCTTCGTCACGCTGCCCGATTTCATCGCCGAGCCTTCGCTTGCCGACGGCTCGCTCGTCGCCGTGCTCGAGGATTTCGTGCCGGCCGGCGGCGGCATCTACGCGGTCTACCCGCACCGCCGCTATCTGCCCGCCAAGGTGCGCGTCTTCGTCGATTATCTGGTGCAATGGTTCAAGGAACGCGCCGACCGCGACGCGCGCGCGCCGGCCGGGTGAAGCCGGACGCCACCCGCTCCGGCAGGCGCCCCGCCTGGGCGTTTCGGTCGCAGGCGGTGTCCCATTTTCGCCCGCTTTGTGGTAGACCCCTGACACTCCCGCCCCGACGCGACTGAGGTTCGTGAGATGCACCCTGCCAGACGGCTGACCATCATGGCCCTTGGCCTCGGCGCCGGGCTTCTGTCCGCGACGCCGGCCTTCGTCCATCCGCACGTCTTCGCCGAAGCCAGGCTCGACGTCGTCGTCGAGGGCGGCGCCACCGTCCGGTCGCTGAAGCATCTGTGGCGCTTCGACGATCTGTTCTCCTCCACCGTCCTGGTCGAGTTCGACAAGAACCAGGATTTGAAGCTCGACGATGCCGAACTGCAGGAGGTCGCCGAGACGGTGTTCGCCTCGCTTGCCGAATATGACTATTTCCAGCTCGTCGCGGTCGACGGCAAGGACGTGAAGATGCAGCCGCCGGCGACGCTGATCGCGCAGTTCATCGACAACCAGCTGATCATCCTGTTCGAATCGACGCCGAAGGAGCCGTTGAAGCTCTCCGGCAAGGTGGACTTCGGCGTCTACGACCCGACCTTCTACACGGCGATCGATTTCCTCGACGACGACAACATGGCGGTCGAGGGCCTGCCGGCGTCCTGCACCCGCGCCGTCGTCCGGCCCGATCCCGACGAGGCCATCGCGCAGAACCAGGGCAGCCTGACGGAGGAGTTCTTCACCGACCCGTCCGGCACCGACCTCAGCAAGATTTTCGCCACGCGTCTCGAACTGACCTGCGCAGCGCAAGGATAGCTCCCGTGAAGAAGACCACCATCCGCGCCGTCTTCGCGCTTCTCGCGATCACCTATGTGCTGACGCATTTCCTCGGCCACGCGCATGCGCAGAGCTCGCTCGGCATCGGCACCAACGAGGCGGTGCTGCCCTCGACCGGGCTGTTCCACCAGGTCACCAACTGGATCAACGCCCAGCAGCAGGGTTTTTACCGCCAGCTCACCGGCGCGATGCGCACCATGCGCGACGGCGGCTCCGGCGCCTGGCTGCTCGTCGGCCTGTCGTTCGCCTATGGCATCTTCCACGCCGCCGGCCCCGGCCACGGCAAGGCGGTCATCTCGTCCTACATGCTGGCCAACGAAGTGGCGCTCAGGCGCGGCGTCATGCTCTCCTTCGTCTCCGCCTTCCTGCAGGCGGCGACCGCCATCGTCGTCATGACGCTGGTCTACTTCGCGCTGCGCGGCACCGCCATCTCGATGACCGACGCGACCTATTTCCTCGAGATCGCCAGCTACGCGCTGATCACCGCCTTCGGCGCCTGGCTGTTGTGGAAGAAAGCCGCCCGCCCACTGATGGCACGCCTCGGCGGCCGGGCGCACAGCCTGTCGGCGGCCAGCGCGCATGCACATGCTGCCCATGGCGGCCATGATCACGGCGCGCACGACCATGGCCACGCGCGTTCAGAGGCACATGCCCATTCCCACGCCGCCAGCCACGCGCATCACGATCATGCGCATGGTCACGGCTCTCACGACCATGCCGGCCATGCCCATCACGACCACGCCGACCACGCCCACGCCGCTCACGACCACGCCGGCCACGTGCACGACGAGCATTGCGGCCACAGCCACGCGCCGGACCCGGCGCTGCTCTCCGGCGACCGCTTCGACTGGCGCACCGCCTGGTCGGCGGTGGCGGCTGTCGGCATCCGGCCCTGCTCGGGCGCGCTGATCGTGCTCACCTTCGCCTTCCTGAACGGATTGTGGCTCGCCGGCATCGCCTCGGTACTCGCCATGGCGCTCGGCACCGGCATCACCGTCGCCGCCCTGGCGACGATCGCCGTCACAGCCAAGAACTGGGCCGTGGCGCTCGCCGGGGACGGCCGCGCCGGCAACCGCGTTCACCACACCATCGAGATCGGCGGCGCCGCCTTCGTCTTCCTGATCGGCCTCACCCTGCTGATCGCGGCGCTTAGCGTCTAGCGACCTCCGCCCGCCTGGCGCCTCTCCTTCTCCCCGTCTCTATACGGGGAGAAGGTGGGATGAGGGGCAGCGCGACGGTCCGGAAACGTCCTGGACTGAAGCAAGCATCACGTCTCGCGCAACGGTGCTGCGTCGGCCCCGCCACCGCTTCGTCATCCTAGGGCGGAGCAGGAGCGCAGACCCCGGGATCCGTGCCCTGAGGCAGACAGGTGCACACCGGCTACGGTTAGCCTCCCAAGGTCCCGACCGTCGCGATCCGGCCACAGATCACGGCATGGATCCCAGGGTCTCCGCGACGGCCTTCGGCCTGCTCCGCCCTAGGATGACGAAGCGCGAGACGCCTCCAGCTCGTCCTCGATATGCGCCCGGATGATCTCGTCGAAGCTCGTCTCCGCCGCAAACCCCAGCGCCCGCGCCCGCGTCGCGGCAAAGCGCGTCGGCCAGCCCTGAACGATCGCCCAGATCGTCGCGTCCGGCTCCTCGCGGATCAGCTTCACCGCGTCGCCGCCGGCGATGCGCTCCAGCGCCTCGATCTGCTCGCCGACCGTCACGCCGACGCCGGGCATGGTCAGGTTCCGCCTCGGCCCGACCAGCGCCCCGTCGATCTCGGCGGCGCGGATGAGAAAATTCACCGCCGAGCGCGGGCTGGCATGGGTGTGCACCACCGAGCGCGGCACGGGCAGGATGGCCTCCTTCCCCGCCAGCGGCTCGCGGATGATTCCGGAGAAGAAGCCCGACGCCGCCAGGTTCGGCTTGCCCGGCCTGACGCAGATCGTCGGCAGGCGTATGCCGATCCCGTCGAAGAAGCCGCGCCGCGTGTAGTCGGCGAGCAGCGTCTCGGCCATCAGCTTCTGCGCGCCGTAGGAGGTCAGCGGCGTCGCGTGGAACTCGTCCGGGATGATCTCCGGAAACGGCGCCCCGAATACGGCGATCGACGAGGTGAAGACGACGCGCGGAACGTAGGCGGCGAGCCGGATCGCGTCGAACAGCGCCCGCGTCGCGTCGAGATTGACCCGGTAGCCCTTGTCGAAATCGGCCTCCGCCTCGCCCGACACGACGCCAGCGAGATGGAAGATCACGTCCGGCTTGGCGGCTGTCAGCGCGGCGGCCGCGCCCGGCTCCGCCAGGTCGCCCGAATGAACCGAGACGGCCGCGCCCGGCAGATCGACGCTTGCGGGCGGCACGATGTCGTGCAGGTCGAGCGCCGTGATGGCGCGGCCATTGAGCGTCCCGTCCCTGACCAGCCGGTCCGTCAGCTTGCGGCCGACCATGCCGGCCGCGCCCGTCATCAGTACGCGCATCAGGCGTCTCCCCCGGTGCTGCGGCCCCTCAGCCAGAACACGGCGAAGAAGGCGAGCACGAAGGCGACGCCGACGATGCCGGCGGCCACCGGCGAGCGGTCGCCGATGAACAGCATGATCGTCGGCAGGTAGAAGGCAACCAGGCCGAAGCCGCCGAGGATGATGGCGGCGGCGATCGCCGCGTTGCGGCTCTTCGCGTCCATCATAGCGTCCAGCCGCCGTCGATGGGAATGGCCGTCCCCGTGGTGAAGGCCGATTCGTCGGAGGCGAGGTAGAGCGCCAGCGCGGCGATCTCCGACGCCTCGCCGACGCGCCCCATCGGCTGGCGCGAGACGAACATCTCCATCGCCTTGTCGGTGCCGCCGACCGTCTTGCCGAGTTCCTCGACGCGCGCCTCCCAGGAGGGCGAGCGCACGGTGCCGGGGCAGATCGCGTTGCAGCGGATGCCCTGGCGGATGAAGTCGACGGCGACCGACTTGGTCAGCCCGATGACGGCCGCCTTGGTCGTGCCGTAGGCGTAGCGGTTAGGCGCGCCCTTCAACGACGAGGCGCCCGATGACAGATTGATGATCGAGCCGGAGTGGCCGCTCGCCTTGGCCCGCGCGAGCATGCCGGGCAGGAAGGCGCGGATCATACGGTGCATCGACTTGACGTTGAGGTCGAAGGAGAAGTCGATATCCTTGTCCGACGTGTCCAGCACGGTGCCGTGGTGCACGAAGCCGGCGACGTTGACCAAGATGTCGATTTCGCCGACGGCGGCCGCGTAGTCGTCGACCGCCGCGCTCGACAGCACGTCGAGCCTGGCTTTGCCTCCGGCGAAGCCGGCCAGCTTGCCGTCCGCGACGTCGGAGGCATGCACCATCGCGCCCTCCGCGACGAACGCCTCGGCGATCGCCCGCCCGATGCCCTGCCCCGCCGCGGTCACCACCGCGATCTTGCCCTTCAGCCGTCCAGCCATGCAATCCCTCCCATGTGGTCTCAATGTTGGTGCGCCGCCTCGCCGTCGGCGCAGACGCCATATTCTGCCTCCACCGTGGCATGGCCGATGCCGTGCCGCGTTGCAAGCCGCTGTTTGATCGCCGTGATCGCGGTCGTGGCATTCGCGCCGTCGGAAAGGCAGGCATGCAGCGTCGCCATGTTGCGCGTGCCGTCCAGCGACCAGACATGCATGTGGTGCACCTCGACGACATGCGGAACGCTCGCCTCGATGTCGCGGGCCACTGCGTCGCGATCGAGCCTGGCCGGCACGCCCTCGAGCAGCACATGGCCGGCGTCGCGCACCAGCGACCAGGCGCTCCTGAACAGGATGACCGCCACCAGCGCCGACAGGATAGGGTCGATCGGATACCAGCCGGTCAGGATGATGACGAGCGCGGCGGCAAGCGCCGCGACGGACCCGAGCAGGTCGCCCGCGACATGTAGCAGCGCGCCGCGCATGTTGAGGTTCTCGCGGTCGCCGCCATGCAGCACCAGGAAGGCGGCGATATTGACGGCGAGCCCGACGCCGGCGATCGCCAGCATCGGCGCGCCCGCGACCGGCTGCGGGTCGGCAAAGCGATGCGCAGCCTCGACGACGATCCAGAGACCAATGCCGAAGATGGTCAGCCCGTTGGAATAGGCGACCAGCGTCTTGACGCGGTCGAAGCCGTAGGTGAGCCGGCCCGTCGCCTTGCGCCCGGCGAGGCTGAAGGCATACCAGGCGAGCACCAGGGAGACGGAGTCGGTCAGCATGTGGCCGGCGTCGGCGAGCAGCGCCAGCGACCCGGTCAGCACACCGCCGACCGCTTCGGCGATCATGAAGCCGCCGGTCAGCAGCGCGGCGATCAGGACGCGGGTCTTGTCGGCGCCATGCGTATGGTCGTGCCCCGCGCCATGAGCGTGATCATGGGCAAAATGGCCGGCGTGATCATGGCCGGCATGGTCCGGATGATCGTGCGGGTCGTGGTCGTGATGATCGTGCGCCATGGGCCGTTCTCCGTCAGCGGAGAGGCTCTACACCGGCAGGCCGACGTAATGCTATTCCACCGCCTGCGACCGGAACTCCTCGAGCCGCCGCTTCTGCTTTCCGTCCGCGTCGAAATTCGACGGGTCGAGCCAGGCCTCGTACGCCGCCTTCAGCGCCGGCCATTCGCCGTCGATGATGGAATACCAGGCGGTGTCGCGGTTCTCGCCCTTGATCACCATGGCCTGGCGAAAGACGCCTTCGGGCGTAAACCCGAACCGAAGCGCCGCGCGCTTGGAAGGTTCGTTGCGGTTGTTGCATTTCCATTCCCAGCGGCGATAACCGAGGTCGTCGAAGATATGCCGCATGAACAGGAAATGGGCTTCCGTCGCCGCCGGCTTGCGCTGCATCAGCGGGCCCCAGTGAATATGGCCAATCTCGATCACACCGTTGGCAGGATCGATGCGCAGGAATGTCTGTCGCCCGGCGACCTTGCCTGTCGCGATATCGATGCAGACGAAGTAGAGCGGATCCTCGCTCGCTTCGGCTTTCTCGAGCCAGGGCTGGAACTCCGCGCGCGACAGTGGCGTCGTCTCGCCAAGCCAGCGGAACCGCTCGTCCGCGTTGCCGATGGTCGCTGCTGCAAACAGCCCGTCGCCATGCTTCGCCGCGCTCAGCGGTTCGAGCCGGACATAGCGGCCTTCCAGCACCTTGCGCTCGGGTCTCGGACGGGGTGTCCACTGGGAGAGGTCTGTCACGTGCGGTCCAACTTCTTGAAACGGGAAGCCCGTCAGCCTATGCTTCGGGGAGGTTCAGACCTATTTATGCGCGTTCTGAGCCGGAGGATTGGGCCAGTGGCCATCACTATTCGGAACAAGGAAACCGAGGAACTGATCCGCAAGATCGGACGGCGAACCGGCGAGGGTCCAAGCGCGGTGGTACGTCGCCTGGCGGAGAACGAAAACGCGAAGCGGCCCGAAACCCCAACCCCATTCGGCAAGGTTTCCGAAGCTGAGGTTCAGCGCCGGATGGCCCGGCTTGGAGAACTGCGCCGAAAATACCCGCCGCCCGATCCGAAGCTGACATGGGCGGAGGTAGAAGAGGAAGTAAGCTCACTTTACGCCTACCTGGACGAGGTCCGGTCGAGTCGGGCCACGGACGATGATCGGAAATGATCGTGGTCGATACGTCCGCTCTGGTTTGCACGTTCCTGGAGGAGCCTGAGTCCGACAGATGCGTCGAGCGCCTACTCTCGGAAGACGCCGCACCGCTGCCCGTCTCGGCGTACATTGAATTCGCCCTGCTGACGAAGCTGGGCAATGACCGAAAAAATCTGGATCGGCGCTCTGATCGAGTACCGGACCGTCAATCTCGTGGCCCTCGAGCCCGACCACGCTTATGTGGCAGTCGAAGCGGCCCGGCGATTTGGTAAGGGATCGGGCCATCGCGCACAGCTCAATTTCGGTGACTGCATGTCATATGCAATTGCCAAGCAGCGGGACTTGCCGCTGCTCTACACTGGCAACGATTACCGACACACCGACCTGACATCGGCCCTCACTTAGGATTTCCCATGCTCCACACCATCTCCGCCTTCGACCGCATCGGCGAGGAAAACGCCTTCGCCGTGCTCGCCCGGGCGACCGCGCTCGCGGCACAAGGCAAGGACATCATCAACCTCGGCATCGGCCAGCCGGATTTCCGCACTCCGGACCACATCGTCGAGGCGGCGATCAAGGCGCTGCGCGACGGCCATCACGGCTATACGCCGGCGACCGGCCTGCTGGCGACGCGCGAGGCGGTGGCGCGCCGCACGCTGACCACGACCGGCATCGAGGTGTCGCCCGAGAACGTCATGATCCTGCCCGGCGGCAAGCCGACCATGTATGCGGCGATCGTCATGTTCGGCGAGCCGGGCGCCGAGATCATGTATCCGGACCCCGGTTTCCCGATCTATCGCTCGATGATCGAGTTCACCGGCGCGACGCCCATTCCGGTTCCGGTGCGCGAGGAGAACGGCTTTGCCTTCTCCGCCGAGGAGACGCTGGCGCTGATCACGCCGAGGACTCGCCTCCTGATCCTCAACTCGCCGGCCAACCCGACCGGCGGCGTCACGCCGAAAGCCGAGATCGAGAAGCTGGTGAAGGGCCTCGCCGCACATCCCGACGTCGCCATACTGTCCGACGAGATCTACGACGTCATGACCTATGACGGCGAGACCCACTGCTCGCTCCTGACCTTCCCGGAGATCCGTGACCGGCTGATCGTGCTGAACGGCTGGTCGAAGACCTGGGCGATGACCGGCTGGCGCATGGGTTGGTCGATCTGGCCCGATCAGCTCTACGACAAGGTGCGCAAGCTGGCGGTCAACTGCTGGTCCTGCGTCAACGCCCCCTCGCAATATGCCGGCATCGCCGCCATCGACGGCCCGCAGGATGACGTGGCGAAGATGATGCGCGCCTTCGACCGGCGCAGGAAGGTCGTGGTCGAGGGGCTGAACGCCCTGCCGGGCGTCTCCTGCATCACGCCGAAGGGCGCCTTCTATGCCTTCCCGAACGTGTCGCAGACCGGTTGGAAGGCGAAGAAGCTGGCGACCGCCCTGCTCGACGAGGCCGGCGTCGCGCTGATCGGCGGGCCGGACTTCGGCGTGCTCGGCGAAGGCTATGTACGGCTCTCCTACGCCAATTCGGAAGAGAACATCCTGCGCGCGCTGGAGCGGATGGAAGGCTTTCTGAGCAAGGGAGGATTGCAGTGATGAACGCGTTCCGTTTTGCCAGGGCGGCGGCGCTTGCCGCGATCATGGGTCTCGGCGTGGCCGGAAGTTCCGCCGACGAGGCCGCCAGGATGTGCGGCGGCATCGCGGGGATTGCCTGCCCGGCCGACCAGTTCTGCGACTATCCCGCCTCGGTCTCCTGCGGCGCGGGCGACCAAAGCGGCGCCTGCGCGGCGAAGCCCGAGTTCTGCACCCGCGAATACCTGCCGGTGTGCGGCTGCGACGGCAAGACCTACGGCAATGACTGCGAGCGCCGCGCGGCGGGCGCGGCGAAGGCCAGGGACGGGGCGTGCTGACGCCCTGAGCCGGCTACAGCCGCTTCTCGAACCAGTGGTGCGCGTAGGGATTGTCGTTGTAGGGCGCGATCTCGGCGTAACCGCGCTTGAGATACATCGCGCGCGCCTCGGTCAGCGCCCTGTTGGTGTCGAGCAGCACCTTTTCGAAACCCGCCTCGGCGGAGATTTCTTCCAGCCTGTCCATGATCCGGCTCGCCAGCCGCATGCCGCGCGCGTCGTCGGCGACCCACACGCGCTTGATCTCGCCCGACGTCCCGTCGAGCCGTTTCAATGCCCCGCACCCGACGGCGCGCCCGCCCATCTTGGCGACGACGAACCAGCCCCTGGGCGGCGTCACGTCGGCCGGATCGAGGCTGTTGCCCGTGCTCGGATCGAAGCCATTGTCGAAGCGGCGGGCAAGCTCCTCCTGGTACTGGCGCAGGCACCAGTTGGCGTCCGCGCTGCTGGCCGGCTCGATCGAGATCCGCACCTCGTCCGCGTTCGGGTCCGGCGTCGCCATGGCTGGTGTCACCCTCTCCCGACGAACGGCATCTTCGTCGCCATCACGGTCATGAACAGCACGTTTGTCGCCAGCGGCAGGCTCGCCATGTGCAGCACCGCGTCGGCGACGTGCTGCGGGTCCATGGTCGCCTCTATCGCGATCTCGCCATTGGCTTGCGGCACGCCCCTGGTCATCGGCATCGCCATCTCGGTCAGCGCGTTGCCGATGTCGATCTGGCCGCAGGCGATGTCGAACGGCCGCCCGTCGAGCGCCAGCGTCTTGGTCAGCCCCGTGATGGCGTGCTTGGTGGTCGTATAGGGCACCGAGCCCGGGCGCGGCGCGTGCGCCGAGATCGAGCCATTGTTGATTATGCGCCCGCCGATCGGCTCCTGCCGCCGCATCTGGCCAAAGGCCGCGCGCGCGCAGAGGAACGAGCCGGTCAGGTTGGCGGCGACGACGTCGTTCCAGACCTCGACCGGGATCTCGTCGATCAGCGTTCCCTTGTAGCCCATGCCGGCATTGTTGAAGAGCAGGTCGAGCCGGCCGAATTCCTGCTTGGTCCGGGCGAAGAGCGCATCGACCTCGTCGGGTTTCGACACGTCGCAGGCAATAGCGAGCGCCCTGCCCTCGGTCTTGCCGGCCGCGGCGATCGCCTCCTCGAGCTTCTGCTGCCTGCGCCCGGTGAAGACCGCGTTCCAGCCGTGCCTGAGCAGAATTGTGGCGACGGCGGCGCCGATGCCGCTGCCCGCTCCGGTGACGATTGCGATGCGGCTGTCGGCCATGCGTGCTCCTCCTGATCGAGGCGCGAAAATTGCAGATGGCGGCTGGAGAGGCAAGGCGGCGGCACGCCGCCCGTCTGACAAAAAGGGCGACCATTGGCGGTCGCCCTAGTCTGGATCGAGCTTGGGAGGAGTAGCTGACCCGAATTCGCGAAGATTGCGCCAGCTTCGTTAACGAATGGTTAACTCCCGCGGGCGGCGCAGTCCGGCCGACCGCGCGGTCGCTACCAGGGGCTGGTCTTCGCGGCGCCGCCGGCCGAGGGCACGCTGGTCGCCGAAGGAGCGTTCGAGGCAGCCGGCGCTTCGGCCTTCGCCGCCGCGACCGTCGCCTCGACATGGTCGACCAGCGCATCCGGCAGCTTCAGGCGGCCGGCCAGCATGTCGAGATAGCCGCGCTCGGCGCGGCTTTCCGGCTCGATCGCCAGCCGCGACGCCGTGTAGAGCTCGACCCTCTGCGCGTCGGTCTGCGCCGACGCCACGAGCTGGTCGATGTCGACCGGCTGTGCCAGTTCGGCGGCGAGGAAGGCCCCCTCCTCCGAAGCGATCCCCGCGAGGCTCAGCCGATCGCCGATGCGGGCGCGCTCCTCCTCGTCGATGTGACCGTCCGCGCGTGCGGCGGAGATCATCGCGCGCACCAGCGTCAGGGCAAATTCACTCTCGCCCTGCGGCGCTTGCGCCGGATCGAACGGAGTGTCGGGGGGCGGCGGCAGAAGTTCGGGCTGGTCGGACTGCGGGGCGCCCGCCTCGACCGGCTGGCCGCCGTTCTGGTAGTTCTGGTAGGCCTTGTAGGCGAGGCCGGCGATCGCCGCCAGGCCACCGGCCCTCAGCGCGGTGCCGGTGATGGCGCGGCCGGAGCCGGTGCCGAGCAGCACGGCGAGGATCGTGCCGGTCGCGATCGGATTGTCCTTGGCGAGCTGGGTAACCTGGCCGGCCTTGTCGCGCAGCGTGCCCTGCGTGCCGGGGACATTGGAGCCGAGAAGATCGTCGAGCAGTTTCTTGGGATCGAACATGTGTCCTCCTGAATTGCCGGGCCGCAAGGGACGCACCCCGCGTCCGCCGCCCATGAGGTAGGCAGTTTCGGTGGCATTACAATGACGGCGATCGCCGCGGCGGCCGCCGCTCAGTCGGGATCGTGCGGCTGGCCGATATGCACCGCGCCGCGTTCGGCGGCGAGCGCGACCTGCCGGTGGCGTTCGGCATAGCGCGCACGGTCTTCGTCGCTGCGCGTATCGAAGCAGTGCGGGCAGCAGATGCCGTGCTCGAACTTTGGCGAGGCGCGGTCCTCGGGCGTCAGCGGATGCCGGCAGCCGCGGCACAGCTCCGCCTTGCCCTCCTCCAGCCCGTGCGCCACCGAGACGCGCTCGTCGAACACGAAGCACTCGCCTTCCCAGAGGCTTTCCTCGGCCGGCACGTCCTCGAGATATTTCAGGATGCCGCCCTTGAGATGGTAGACCTCGTCGAGGCCGAGCGAGCGCACATAGGCGGTCGCCTTCTCGCAGCGGATGCCGCCGGTGCAGAACATCGCGACCTTGCGGCCTTCGAGATCGGCGCGATGCGCTTCGACCCAGGCGGGAAATTCGCGAAAGCTCTTGGTGTGCGGGTTGACCGCGCCCTTGAACGTTCCGATCGCCACCTCGTAGTCGTTGCGCGTGTCGACGAGGATCGTTTCCGGATCGGCGAGAAGCGCGTTCCAGTCTGCCGCCTCGACATAGGCCCCGGCGCCGCCGACGGGATCGATGCTGCCGACCCCCATCGTGACGATCTCCTGCTTCAGCCGCACCTTCATGCGGTTGAAGGGCATGTCGGCGGCGGTCGAGAACTTGACATCG
>JAUYMV010000687.1 GCA_030698645.1 Mesorhizobium sp. | reverse complement strand
CATGTGCAGCCGCGCGCCCGGATTGACGAAACTGCTTTCCGCCTCGCCGTCGTCCTCGATCATGAAGGGAAGAACCGCTGCATTGCCGCCTTCGCTCATATGCCCACCTCGGCCAGTTTCGCTGCCTTTGGTCCGCCGCGCATGTAGATCGGCGCGAAGGCTTCCGCCTGGCGCACCTCGAGTTGCCCCTCGCGCACGAGTTCGAGGCTCGCCGCGAACGAACTCGCGATCGCCGTCGCACGGTCCTTCGGCGCCACGATATAGTCGATCAGGAAGCGGTCGAGCGTCGTCCAGTCGCGCATCTGGCCGACGAGCCGCATCAGGATATCGCGCGCGTCCTTCAGCGACCAGACCGTGCGCCGGGCGATCTGGACATTGGTGATGGCCTGCCGCTGGCGCTGCGAGGCGTAGGCCGTCAGGAGATCATAGAGCGACGCCGAATAGAGGCTGGTGGTCTCCACGATCACCATCTCCGGCATGCCGCGCGCGAACACGTCGCGGCCGAGCCGGTTGCGGTTGACGAGGCGCGCCGCCGCGTCGCGCATGGCTTCCAGCCGCTTCAGCCGGAACTGCAGCACCGCGGCCAGTTCCTCGCCGGATTCCTCCTCGTCGCCCGCCTGCTTGGGAATCAGCAGCTTGGACTTCAGATAGGCAAGCCACGCCGCCATGACCAGATAGTCGGCGGCAAGCTCGAGCCGGAGTTTTCGCGCCTTGTCGATGAACACGAGATACTGCTCGACCAGCGCAAGGATCGAGATGCGCGCCAGGTCGACCTTCTGGGTGCGCGCCAGATGCAGCAGGAGGTCGAGCGGCCCCTCGAAGCCGGTGATGTCGATGATCAGCGACTCGTCGGCGTCCGGGCGCAGATCGTCGTTCTCCGCCCAGAGGCGGTCCATCGGCATGGGCCTGGCGGCCCGTTGTTCGCTCTCGTCGTCCACGTTCTCAGCCGTTTCACGCCACCGCTTCGAAAAGCCCGGCAAATTCCGTCCGCAGCGCCGCCTCGTCCGCATGGTCGTCGTTCGAAAGCGGCAGCATGGCCTTGTCCGCCCTGTCGAGCGCCTTGCCCGACAGCGGCGGAACCATGGATGCCACCGCGCGCATTTCGTCCATCACGCCGTTGCAGTGAAGAACCACATCGCAGCCCGCCGCAAGGCTTGCCGCCGCGCGCGCCGCGAAATCCCCAGAAAGCGCCTTCATCGACAGGTCGTCGCTCATCAGGAGGCCGTCGAAGCCGATTTCGCCGCGAATGACGTCCGCGATCATTTTCGCCGACGTCGTCGCCGGATTGTTCGCGTCGATCGCCGAATAGATGACATGCGCCGTCATCGCCATGCCGATGTCCGAGAGCGCCTTGAACGGCGCGAAATCATGGCCGCGCAGTTCGCCGATCGGCGTGTCGACCCGCGGCAGGGCATGATGCGAATCGGCGAAAGCCCGGCCATGGCCCGGTATGTGCTTGATCACCGGCAGCACGCCGCCGGCGAGCAGGCCTTCGGCCGCCGCCCGGCCGAGCGCCGCGACCGTGTCCGGATCCTTGCCATAGGCGCGGTTGCCGATCACGTCATGCGCGCCCTCGACGGGCACGTCGAGCACCGGCAGGCAGTCGGCCGTGATGCCGTAGCGCTTCAGGTCGAACGCATGCAGCCGGGACAGCAGCCAGGTGGCGCGAAGGCCGGCCGCCCGGTCCGACTGGTAGAGCGCGCCGAGTGCTGCGCCCGGCGGATAGTTCGGCGCCAGAGGCGGGCGCAGGCGCTGCACGCGGCCGCCCTCCTGGTCGATGAAGACGAGCGCGTCCGGACGCCCGGCACAGTCACGCAGGCTGGCGGCCAGGTCGCGGATCTGCTGCGGTTCCGAGACGTTGCGCGCGAACAGGATGAACGCCCAGGGGCGCTCGTCCCGAAAGAACGCGATTTCGTCCTCGGTCAGCGTCAGGCCGGAGCAGCCCAGGATCATGGCTTTTGATTCGGTCATGCCCGGAAGATAGAGCAAACCGGATCGCGCCGCATCTTCGGCGGACCACACGCGGAAAACGAAACAGGCGCCACGAGGGCGCCTGTTTCAGATAGGATGCGGCGAAACGGCTACTTCGAGACGAAGCAGCTTCCACCGGCGGTTTTCAGCTTGGCGCAAAGGATGTTGGCGTCGCTCTGCGAGGCTGCCGGGATGCGCACGCGCCAGAACGTTCCCTTGTTGGGAATGTTCGCCTGGAC
>JAUYMV010000673.1 GCA_030698645.1 Mesorhizobium sp. | reverse complement strand
CAGGGGTGTCCGCTTTGCTGGCATCGCCGCGCACCACATGGACATCGGGTGATCCCTCCTCCGCGCCGCCGGGCAGGGAGAACTCCAGCAGCACGGGCAGATGATCGGAGGCGGCGGCGTCCGTCGTTGCGACGGCGTGGACGTTGATACCCGCGCCGACCAGGATATGGTCGATGCCGAGGCCGGCGATGCGGCGCAGCGAATCCGGCGCCTGTCGCGGCAGCCAGGTCGGGCCGATCGTGCCCGGCTCGCGCATGCGGGCCGCCGCGGCGACGCGCGCCACCGTCTCGCTCCACGCGACCGCGTTGAAATCGCCGGCGAGGATCGCGGCGGGCCCAAGTTCGGCCAGCCGCGGCGCGATGCGGCTCACCTGGGCGGGCTGCGCAAAGGGCCATGGCCAGAACAGGTGCAGCGCGACGATCTCGACGGCCTGTCCGCCGAAATCGATCGTGGCGATCGCCATGCGGTTGCGGTGGGAGCACTCGGGCTCGGTGCCGGCGCTGAATGGACGGCGCGACAGGATCATCATCTCGCCACCCGGACAATCGACCCGGTGGGGATAGGCGGCGGATAGCGACGCCAGGCGGCCGCGCCACATGCGCTCGACTTCATCGAGCGTGATCACGTCGGGCTTCAGCCGGCCGACGAGGGACAGAAACGCCTCCGGCGCGGGGTTGTCGTAGCGCGCGTTGAACTGCAGCAGGCGATAGACCGCCCGGTCGCCGGGCCTTGGCTCGGCGATGGCCTGATTGCCGAGAAGGGCGCTGGCATAGGTGCCGGGCGTCACGGCGAAGGCGGCGATGCCAAGCGCCAGCGCCATGGCGCCATCGCGGCGGAAGCGGGTGAACAGCAGCAATGCGGCGAGGGCGAGCAGGGTGGCCGCGAGGTGCAGGCGGAAATGCGAGAACGCGTCCAGCGCCGGATGCCAGCTGCCGAGGAAGCCGAGCACCAGCGGCACCGAGAGCGCGGCGACCGCGAGCAGCAGCAGGATGGGCACGACGATGGGAAACAGGCGTCTCATGCCGCGTTTCTAAATGCAGGAATGCGGCGGAGTGAAGAACCGGCCGCCCAGACGGCCGCATTTTTCCGCTCGAATGGTTTTCGGGCGGTCAACCAGGCGTCCCTGACGGAGCCGACGGCGGGGATCCGGTTGCGTCCTACTGGAACGCCGTCTCCGAAAAGCTGCGCAGCTTGCGCGAATGGAGCCGTTCGGGCGGCATGGCGGCGAGTTTTTCCACGGCGCGGATGCCGATGGTGAGGTGCTGGGAGACCTGGCGCTTGTAGAATTCCGTCGCCATGCCGGGCAGCTTCAGTTCGCCGTGCAGCGGCTTGTCCGAGACGCAGAGCAGGGTGCCATAGGGAACGCGGAAGCGGAATCCGTTGGCGGCGATCGTCGCCGATTCCATGTCGAGACCGATCGCGCGCGACTGCGACAGCCGCTGCACCGGCCCGCGCTGGTCGCGCAGTTCCCAGTTGCGGTTGTCGATGGTGGCGACGGTGCCCGTGCGCATGATGCGCTTCAGCTCGAAGCCGGTCAGGCCGGTGACTTCCGCCACCGCCTCCTGCAGCGCCACCTGGACTTCGGCCAGCGCCGGTATCGGCACCCAGACCGGCAGGTCGTCGTCGAGCACGTGGTCCTCGCGCACATAGGCATGCGCCAGCACATAGTCGCCGAGCGCCTGGGTGTTGCGCAGGCCGGCGCAATGGCCGAGCATCAGCCAGGCATGCGGCCGCAGCACGGCGATGTGATCGGTGATCGTCTTGGCATTGGACGGGCCGACGCCGATATTGACCATCGTGATGCCGGAATGGCCGGGCTTTGTCAGGTGGTAGGCCGGCATCTGCGGCAGGCGCGGCGGATGCGCGCCTTCATGCGCGGTGGTCTCGCCGGCGCGGGTGATCAGATTCCCCGGCTCGACGAAGGATTCGTAGCCGTCGCCGCCCCTGGCCATCAGGTCGCGCGCATAGTCGCAGAACTCGTCGATGTAGAACTGGTAGTTGGTGAACAGGACGAAGTTCTGGAAGTGGTTGGGGCTGGTCGCGGTGTAATGCGAC
>JAUYMV010000672.1 GCA_030698645.1 Mesorhizobium sp. | reverse complement strand
CCCGATCTGTTCGGAACCGAACGCCTGTCGCTCCGTGTCGATCTCGGCGACGGCCCGGAAGCCGGCGCGCTGACGGTGGTTTCGGAGGGGCCGGCGATCGATGTCGCGATGACGGTGGATGGGGCCGGGGCGCTCGACGTGCTGTTCGGCGGCCTGATGCGCCGCTGACGGTGGACCGCCCGCCTCACTGCAACTCGCGCCGCGCCACTTCCGTCCAGTAGGCGACGCCGGTCGGGATCGCCGCGTCGTTGAAGTCATAGCGGCTGCCGTGGTGCATTGCGCCGTCCTCCGCTGGTCCGTTGCCGAGCCAGACATAGGCGCCGGGGACGCGTTCGCTGAAGAAGGCGAAATCGTCGCCGGCCATCGACGGCGGAAAGTCGGTCAGCACACGATCCGGCAGCGTCGCCGCCCGGGCCGCGCCGAGCGCGACGCGCGTCGGGGCCGGGTGGTTGGTCACCGCCGGCATGTGCCGGACATAGGCGGTTTCGCTGGTCAGCCCGTGCATCGCCGCGACGCCCTGCGCGATCGCGCCGATCTCACGCTCGAGCAGGTCGCGCACGTCGGCCGAATAGGCGCGTGCCGTGCCGCCCACCCTGACCGTATCGGGGATGACGTTCAGCGCCTCGAAATCGCCACCCGAAATCGCGCAGGCGCTGACCACCGCCGGCTGCATCGGGTCGACCCGGCGCGCCACGATGCCATGCAGCGCGACGAGGAAGCTGCCGGCCGCCGTTACCGCGTCGCTGCCCAGATGCGGTTTGCCGCCATGCGTGCCACGGCCGCGAAACGACGCCTCCCAGCGGTCGGAGGAGGCGAGGCGCGGTCCCTCGACGACGGCGATCTGGTCGGGGTCGAGCCCCGGCATGTTGTGCAGCCCGTAGATCGCGTCGAGCGGGAACAGTTCGAAGAAACCGTCGTCGATCATCGCCTTGGCGCCGCCACGGCCTTCTTCCGCCGGCTGGAAGATGAAGTGCACGGTACCGGAAAAATCACGGCTGCGCGCCAGTCGCAGCGCGGCGCCGAGCAGCATCGCCGTGTGGCCGTCATGGCCGCAAGCGTGCATCCGCCCGTCGACCGACGAGCGATGCCCGCGTTCGGCCGCCATTTCGGCCATGGCGAGCGCATCCATGTCGGCCCGAAGCCCAATTCGGCGCTTGCCGTCGCCGTTGCGCAGCGTACCGACGACGCCGGTCCGGCCAAGTCCATCATGAACCTCGATCCCCGCCGCGCGGAGCGCTTCGGCGACGATGCCGGCCGTGCGCCGCTCCTCGAATCCGAGTTCGGGATGCTTGTGCAGGTCGCGCCGGAGCGTAACCAGCATGGCGAGCTCCGACGCATCGAGCTCCGACGATCGTATGGGAATGGTCATGGGCCCCCGCCTTGGAACGCTTGCACGGCAGCAATTTGCACGGCACTTAACGGCTGCGTATCAGCTAGCGTATGCTCGTGCTTTTTCAATGGGAAATGTCGCCTTGCAGCTAGCTCAGCATGAATATTGGCAGACCATCCATGCGGCCCGCACATTCGACGCCGGGCCGGTTGCGGGTTTCCGCGAACTTTACCCGGCCAGCCTGCCCGACGGACGGCAGATCGCGCTGCCGGTCCGGATCCTGCCCGGCGATGGCAGGGCCGCCGTCGCGTCGCTGATCGTCAATCAGGCGAGCTTCGCCGTGGTCGATGCCATAGCAGACGCCCTGGCGGACATTGCGCGCTCGTCTGCGCCCGACATCGTCGTCGGCGTACCGACGCTCGGCCTGCCGCTTGCCGAAGGCGTCGCGCGCCGCCTCGGCCATGCGCGCATGGTGGCGCTCGGCACCTCGCGCAAGTTCTGGTACGAGGACGGCCTGTCGCAGCCGCTGTCGTCGATCACCAGCCCGGGCCACCAGAAGCGGCTCTACCTCGATCCGCGCATGCTGCCCCTGCTCGCCGGCCGGCGCGTGGCGGTCGTCGACGACGTCATCAGTTCGGGAAGCTCGATGCTGGCCGTCCTGACGCTCCTCGGCAGCGCCGGAATCGCGCCGGTGGCGATCCTCGCGGGCATGCTGCAGGGCGCGGCGTGGCGCGCCCTGCTCGGCGACTTCGATGCGGGCATCGAGGCCCGCATCGCCGCCGCTCTGACCTCGCCGCGCCTCGTCAGGGGCGATGACGGCGGCTGGCGTCCGGAGGCCTGAGCGTCAGCTCCCGGTGATCGCGCCGGCGATCGTGCCGATGTTATGGCGCATCATGTCGACATAGGTTGCCGCCGGGCCATCGGCTGGCGACAGCGCGTCTGAGTAGAGCGAGCCGCCGACCCTCAGGCCGGTTTCGGACGCGATCTGCTCCATCAGGCGCGGATTGGTCACGTTCTCCACGAACACCGCCGCCGCCTTGTCCTCGCGCACCTGGTCGATCAGCTTCGCCACGTCGGCGGCCGAGGCCTCGGACTCGGTGGAGATGCCCTCGGGCGCCAGGAACTCGATGCCATAGGCCTGTTCGAAATAGCCGAAGGCGTCGTGCGAGGTGATGATGATGCGTCGGTCGGCCGGAATTTTGGCCACTGCCGCCTTGATCTCCGCGTCGAGCCCGGACAGCGTCGCGGTATAGGCAGCGGCATTGGCCCTGTAGGCGTCGCAGCCGGCGGCGTCCGCCGCGCAGAACGCGTCGGCGATGTTGCTCACATAGATCATGGCGTTGGCGACCGATTGGAAGGCGTGCGGGTCGAAGGCGCCATGGTCGTGCCCGTCATCGCCGGCCTCGGCCGTTTCCGCCCCGCCGCCGTCATGCGCGTGGCTATCGCCCGATCCGTGCGCCTCGTCGCCGTGGTGATGGTCTTCGCCGGGCCTGATCGGCTCGACACCCTTGGTGAGTTCGACGACCGGCGCCTTGGTGCCGCTGGCCTCGACCAGCCGATGGAGGAAGCCTTCGAGATTCAGGCCGTTGACCAGGATGACGTCGGCCTCGCCGAGAACCACGGCGTCCTGCGGCTTCGGCGCGTAGACATGGGCGTCGCCGTCCGGGCCGACCAGCGTCGTGAGCTCGATCCGGTCGCCGCCCACCTGACGCGCGAAATCGCCGATGATCGAGAAGGTGGCGACGACCCTGAGCGGCTCGGCGGCGGTGGCTGCTCCGGCGAGCGGCAGGGCAAGCATGGTGGCCGCGAGCATGGACTTGGCGAGGGTGCGAGGCATGGAGGTCTCCTTCTTCAGGCTGTGCGGTGGCGGTGCGAGCGGACGCGCGCGCGCAGGATGCCGCGCGAGCCGGCGAGTATGGAAAAGGCGTAGACGGCGCCGGCCGACAGGATGATCGCCGGCCCGGATGGCAACGAGAAATGATACGACGCGAGCAGCCCGGCGACACACGCCGCCGCGCCGATGGCAACCGACAGCGCCGCCATCGGCCCGACCCGGATCGTCCAGAAGCGGGCGGCGGCGGCCGGCAGCATCATCAGGCCCACCGACAGCAGCGTGCCCAGCGCCTGGAACCCGCCGACGAGGTTGAGCACCACGAGGCCGAGGAAGATGAAATGCACCGGCGTGCCGAGATTGCTCACCGAGCGCAGGAACAGCGGGTCGAGGCATTCGGCGACCAGCGCGCGCCAGAACGTCGCCATGGTGATGCCGGTCACCACGGCAATGCCGCCGATCAGCCAGAGCGCTTCGTTGTTCAGCGCCAGCACGGTGCCGAACAATACATGCATCAGATCGACGCTCGAACCGCGCAGCGAGACGATCAGCACTCCGAGCGCCAGCGAGATCAGGTAGAACGCCGCCATCGAGGCGTCCTCGCGCTGCACCGTGTAGCGCGACACCGCGCCGGCCCCCAGCGCGACGATCACGCCGGCGATCAGTCCGCCGATTGTCATCGGCACGATCTGCAATCCGTAGACCAGGAAGCCGGCGGCCGCCCCCGGCAGGATGGCATGCGCCATCGCGTCGCCGGTCAGGCTCATGCGCCGCAGCATCAGGAACACGCCGACCGGGCAGGACGACAGCGACAGCAGGATCGAGCCCGCCAGCGCGCGTTGCATGAAGCCGTAGTCGACGAACGGACCGATCAGGAAATCGTAGGCCGTCATCACGCCGCCTCCGAGCCGGGCCGCGCGGCGGGGCCGCGCGGTGTATCCTCCGCAAGCCCATGGTCGCCATGGCGGTGATCGTGCGCATGGTCATGATGGGCATGATGATGGCTGTCGGGCCCCGTCGCGTGGTCGTGCGCCGGTTCGCACCAGGGGGCATCGTCGCTCCACGCCTCGTTGAAGCGCCGCGCGCGCAACAGGTTCTCGGCCTTCAGGACGTCCGCGGTCCGCCCCCAGGCGACCGGCGTGCGGGCGAGCAGCAGCGTGTCGGGAAAGTAGGCGCGCACCAGTTCGATGTCGTGGATGACGACCATCACCGTGCGGCTTTCACCGTGCCAGCGTTGGATCAGCGCGATCAGATCGGCGACGGTCCTGCTGTCGATTGCATTGAAAGGTTCGTCGAGCAGGATCAGGTCGGCGTCCTGCACCAGCACGCGGGCAAACAGCGCGCGCTGCAATTGTCCGCCAGACAGCGTGTCGATCGGGCGCTGCTCGAAGCCCGCCAGGCCGACCGCGGCAAGCGCGTTCGACACTGCGGCGCGGTCCTCGCTGGTGAAGCGGCCGAGCAGGCCGCGCTTCGACCAAAGACCGAGCGAAACGAGGTCGACGACGCGCGCCGGAAACGAGCGGTCGAGCTCGGATTGCTGCGGCAGATAGGCGATGCGCGCCTGTGGATCGCGTGCGCAGGTTCCCGACCTCGGCTTCAGCATGCCGGTGATCCCCTTCAGCAGCGTCGATTTCCCCGACCCGTTCGAGCCGACGACCGCCGTCAGCGAACCCTTCGCCACGGCGCCGTCGAGATGGTGCACGGCCGGGTGGCTGCCATAGCCAAGCGTCAGGTCGCGGAATGTCAGGACGTCGGTCATGGG
>JAUYMV010000656.1 GCA_030698645.1 Mesorhizobium sp. | reverse complement strand
GCGGCGGATCATGGCTTTTCTCGGCGAAGACTACACCGCGGACTGTCTTGAGCCGATCGTCGCCGGACGCGTCAATTCGTCGGGCGAGGCGAAGGACGACGTGCTGAAGGAACTGGACAGCATCGCGGATTTCCCGCTGCTCGCCGAAATGCAGGTCTGGTATGCCGCCGCGCATGATCCCGAGTGGCGCATCGACACCGCGGACAACGCCCGAGCGGCACTCGCGAAGTATGCGACGTTCAAGATCCCCATGCCGGCCTGATCCGTCCGCTCCGCCGTCCGTGCGGCCGGCAGGCCCGTTCTCAGTGCTGCGGCGCGTCGTCGGGAATGCCGTCGGACGGCTCCTTGGCGAAGCTGATCACCGGACCCATCGTGTCGAACACCTCCTGCGCCAGGTGGCACTTCACCTGGTGTCCGCCGGCGAGGTCGCGCACCGGCGGCACGTCGATCTCGCAGAGATTGCCGGGCACCAGTTTCTTGTAGCCGCAGCGCGTCTGGAACGGGCAGCCGGACGGCGGGTTCATCGCCGACGGGATGTCGCCTTCCAGCACGATGTGCTTCTTGATGACGGACGTGTCGGCGATCGGGATCGCCGACAGCAGAGCTTCGGTATAGGGGTGATAGGGCGGCGAGAAGATCTGGTCCGTCGTCCCCTGCTCGACGATATGGCCGAGATACATCACCACCACGCGGTCGGCGATGTAGCGCACGACCGACAGATCGTGGCTGATGAACAGCATCGTCGTCTTGTTCTCGCGCTGGATGTCCATCAGCAGTTCGGTGACGGCTGCCTGCACCGACACGTCGAGCGCCGACACCGGCTCGTCGGCCACCACCACCTTGGCCTTGCCGGCAAAGGCGCGCGCCACGCCGATGCGCTGCTTCTGGCCGCCCGACAATTGCCGCGGCATGCGCGTCTCGAACGCGCGGGGAAGTTTCACCAGGTCGAGCAGTTCCAGCATCCGCTTGCGCCGGTCGGCCGCCGTCTTGCCGACGCCGAACTTTTCCAGCGTGCGGATGATCTGCGAGCCCACGGAATGGCTCGGGTTGAGCGTGTCGAACGGGTTCTGGAACACCATCTGGATCGACGAGATCGTCTCGACGTCGCGCTTCTCGATGCCGGTCGACTGGATCTCCTTGTTGCCGAGCGTCACCGTGCCCGACGACGCCGTCTCGAGGCCGAGCAGCACCTTGGCGAGCGTCGACTTTCCGCAGCCAGATTCGCCGACGATCGCCACCGTCTCGCTCTCGCGCGCGGTGAACGAGATCGTCTCGTTGGCCTTGACGGTGCGCGCCTCGGCGCCGCCGAAAATCTCGTTTGCGGCGACCTTGTAGTATTTCTTCAGATCGTCGATGCGCAGCATCGGCGCGCCCGGCGTCACCGGCGGCTTCTTGGTCGTCGCGCCTTCCGGCATCGCGGTCCAGTCGATCTCGTTGAAGCGGACGCAGCGCGAATAGTGGTTGTCGTGGCCCTCCACCTTGATCATCGGGATTTCGGCGGCGTTGCAGACGCCTTCCACGAAATGGTGGCAGCGCGGCCCGAAATTGCAGCCCTTCGGCCGCTCGTGCGGCAGCGGCAGCTGGCCGGGAATCGCAACCAGCGGGCGCGAGTTCTTGTCGGCGCCGGGCAGCGGAATCGAGCGGAACAGCCCCTGCGTATAGGGATGCCGCATCCGGTCGAACACGTCCTTGATCTTGCCGGTCTCGACCGCCTCGCCCGAATACATCACCGTGATGCGGTCGCAGGTCTCCAGGATCAGGCCCAGATTGTGCGACACGAAGATCATCGACGTGCCGAACTCCTTGCCGAGCCCCTTGACCAGTTCGACGATACCGGCCTCGACCGTCACGTCGAGCGCCGTCGTCGGCTCGTCGAGCAGGAGCAGGGCCGGCTTCGACAACAGCGCCATCGCGATCACGATGCGCTGCTGCTGGCCGCCGGAAAGCTGGTGCGGATAGGAATTCATCATGCGCGCCGGGTCCGGCAGGCGCACCGATTTCAGGATCGCCAGCGAGCGGTCATAGGCTTCCTGCTTCGACACCTTCTCGTGGATGATCGGCACTTCCATCAGCTGCTGGCCGACCTTCATGGCCGGGTTCAGGCTGGCCATCGGC
>JAUYMV010000644.1 GCA_030698645.1 Mesorhizobium sp. | reverse complement strand
GATGTTCAGCACCACTGTCCGGCCCCCCTCTAGCCGATCCAGCCGCCGTCCGTCGGCGTCGGAGAAATAGGTATCGTCGATCACCGCACCGCCGTGCCCGTGCAGGGGCGCATGGGGAAGAAACGGCGAAACCTGGATCGGGTTCGCGCCGACGCGGCCATCCTCGACTTCGGGCGCCGAATCCTCGATGTGGTCAAGTCTGGGCTCGGCGGGCACAGACCGGACCGGTTGCCCGTCGGCGCCGGCCATCGCCTCTCGATACTGTCGCATTACCGTATCCGCCGGCCCGGTGGCCACCAGGCGGCCCTTCTCCAGCCACATTGCCCGGTTGCAGACGGACAAGACGGCCTGGTCATCGTGCGAGACGAAGATGACTGCGCCCCGGCGAAGGAAATCCTCCATGAAGGCGCGGCATTTCGCCTGGAACGCCGCGTCGCCGACGCCCAGGACCTCGTCGATGACCAGAATGTCGGCGTCGACATGCGCGCATATGGCGAAGGCCAGGCGGGCCCGCATGCCGCTCGAATACTCCTCCACGGGCCGGTCGATGAATTCTCCGATATCGGCGAAGGCGGCGATCCGCGGGTAGCGCTCGGCGATCTGGCGATCGCTCAGACCGTAGATCGAGGCGTTCAGGCTGACATTCTCGCGCCCCGTGAACTCCGGGTTGAAGCCGGCGCCGAGTTCAAGCATGGCCGCAATGCGGCCGGTGGATTCGACCGATCCGGTGCTTGGCGTCTGCGTGCCGCAGAGGATCTGCAGCAAGGTCGACTTGCCGGCGCCGTTGCGTCCGACGACGCCGAGCGCCTCGCCGCGCGCGAGCGAAAGCCCGACATCCTGCAGGGCCCACGAACCCTGCTTCATGGCGCTCGCAAACAGCAGGCCGCGCATGTGGGCAAACGGATTCTCGCGCCGCGGATAGGCCTTGCCGAGCCCAGTCGCCCGCATGAGGATTTCGCCGCTCACGTCGCTGCGACCTCGGAACCGACGAGAAGGACGACATCGTCCATGGCGACGTTGGCGGCGCCGTCCGACACGTGCTGCGACAGCATCTGGACGATCACCGCGGCCTCTACGCGCGCGAGGCAGGACAGGGCACCGGCCTCCTCGCAGAGGAAGAACACTTCGATCGGATAATTCGCCGTCGGCAGGAAGGGCAGCCTGAAGCGGAACTGGACCTCGACCTCGTCGCCGGCCTCGAGAGCCGCGACGTCGGCATGCGGAAAATCCCGGCTGTCGCCCGAAAACACGACCTGACCCATGGGATTGCGCAAGGCAAAGCATACATGTGGGTGCTCCAGCCGCAGGAGTGCCCGGCAGGTAACAGTCAGCTTCAGCGTCTCGCCGCCTCTCGCCGCGGCGAAGGACAGGCCGTCCTCGCCAGCCAGGCGGGTCGCCACGATGGCGCCGCCGTCGGTCGGCTCGGGCGCGTCGTCGGGATGGAACTCCGGCAGGCCGCGGTCTGCTCCACCTTCGAACGAGCTGGCGCGCGCGGATGATCCGCCGCCGTCCGTTTCACCCCCGCCGACTTCCCCCAGTTCCACAAAGCCGTGATCGGGCCCGCGCAGCCGCGACATCTCGCGCCGATAGCGATAGAGGACCTGTTTCGTCGTCCCGGTCGCCGCGACCCGTCCGCCGTCGATCCATACCCCGGTCCGGCAGATCGCAGCAACGGCGTGCTCGTTGTGCGAAACGAACAGAATGATTCCGCGCTTCCGGAAGGAGCGCAGGAAGCGCATCGACTTCTGCTGGAACCGGACGTCGCCGACGCCGAGGATTTCGTCGACGACCAGAATTTCCGCATCCACATGCGCGCAGACCGAGAAGGCGAGTCGGGCGTACATGCCGCTCGAATATTCCCGGACCGGCCGGTCGATGTAGTCGCCGATACCGGCGAAAGCTTCGATCGCGGCAAACCGGGCCCTGGTCTCTTCGGTGCTGAGACCATAGAGCGAGGCGCCGAGGAAGACGTTCTCGCGGCCGGAGAACTCGGGATTGAATCCGGCCCCCAACTGAAGGAGAGCGGCGATCCTGCCGTGCGTCTCGACGACGCCTTCGCTCGGCTGCAAAATGCCGCAGATGAGCTCGAGCAGGGTGGATTTGCCGGCACCATTGCGGCCGACGATGCCGACACAATCGCCCATACGCAAGTCGAGGTCGACATCCCGGAGCGCCCAGTGGTCGCGCCCGCGGCTGATGCCGAAGCCGACATCCGCCAGGCGCTGCCATGGATGGTCGTAGAGCTTGAATTTCTTGCCGAGCCCGCGCGCCCGAACGTAAGGCTCAGACGACATCGGCAAATCCCGGTCGCAGCCGCTGAAAGAACGCGTAACCGAAGGAAAAGACCACAAGGGCGGCGGCGCTGTAGGCGAGATAGCCCTGGAGGGAGAACGCCTGGTCAAAGAACAGGAGTCCGCGCACGCTTTCCAGCATGAAGGTGAGCGGATTGATGAAATAGAAGGGACGGGCAGCCTCCGGGACCTGCGCCGCCGCATAGAAAACCGGGCTGATGAACATGATGACCGGACCAAGCGCCTGCAATGCGTGCGACAGGTCGCGGATGAAGGCCCCGACGCCGGCCAGGATCCAGGCGAGGCCGACGGTGAGCAGGACGAACGGAACCATCAGCAGCGGCAACAGCAAGGCCTTGACCGGGAAGGCGCCGGTGAGCAGGGTGATGAATGTCAGCAGGAGAACCAGGTTTACGAAGAACTTGAACAGCGCCGTGCCGACCAGCACCCAGCACAGGATGTCGACCGGGAAGATGATCTTCGTCACGTAGGTCTTTTGGTCCCGGATATGCGTGGTGGAGCGGGTGATGGTCTCCATGAAGAAACCGAACACCATCAGGCCGGAGAAATAGATCAGCGGCACCTCGTAGGGGCTGCGCGGCTGGATCGCCCACGAGGAATTGAGGATGCTCCCGAACACGAAACTGTAGATCGCGACCAGGGTGAGCGGAATGACGACGATCCATGCGAGGCCAAGAACGCTGCCCCGGAAGGACGACTGGATGTCGCGCACCAGGACGCGCCGGAAAAGCTCGCGATGACGCCAGAGCGAAAGGAACGGCTCGAAGGGCAGAATGGTGGTGGCTGAAATCATGTGCTCGATTCGAATTGCCTGGCCGGAGACGGTTTTGCCGACCACCGGAATGGCCGGTATATAGACAAAGGGGCGCGAAAAAAACCATTGGCGCGTCGATAGTCCCGCCTGTCCGCGGGCGTTCGCAACGGACGCGATAGCGACACCGCGCCGCGGGAGTCCGGCCGACGACGATCGGGCGATCCGATGTCGCGCCGGCCGCGATCGAACAAGGTGCGCGGCGGTTCCGGCAGGGGTTGCGGAAAGAGGGTCCTCCGTGTGATCAGCGCTCGTGCGCGGGGCGAACCCGGCGACTGTGAAATCGGCGGACGGAAGGCAGCGATGGGGGCGTTCGGGTGATCCGGCAGCAGAGGTCAGCCGTGGGGTCGGCGGTCTTCGTCGGCACAGCGCGCGACTGCGCCCGCTATCTGCCGGCGGCGCTCGAACGGTGGTCGCGCCTGGAGAGCGTGTTTTCGGCGGCGCATTTCATCGTCGCTGAAAACGACTCCGTCGACGCGACGAAATCCATCCTGGCTGCGTGGGCAGCCGCGGATTCGCGGCGCACCGTGATCTGTCTGGATGGCATCGGCCTGCGGGGCGAAGGCAGGTCGAATGTCGTCACGACGGCCCGCAACCACATCCTGGACCTGATCGCGTCGCGTCCCGACCTCAGTTCCGCGGATTATCTCGTGGTAATGGATATGGACGATGTGAGCCTGGCCATCCGGCCCGAGACGCTGCGCCGGTGCATGGCGTTCGAGGGTTGGGACGGACTCTTCGCGAACCAGCTCTTCTACTACTACGATGTCTGGGCGCTCAGGCACCCGCGTTCGCCGGACGATTTCGAGGTGCGGATCGAAGCCGCGCCGCCCGGCTGGCGGCGACGCTGGGCGCGGCTGCGCCATCTCACCTGGCGAAACCGGCCGATCTGCCCGTTCCGCGCACCGTTCCGCGTGGACTCGGCGTTCGGCGGCTTCGGCATATACCGGATGACCGTCGCGCTTGGCGGCCGCTATGTCGGTTTCGTCAACGGGCGGACCATCTGCGAGCACGTTCCCTATCACGAGCAACTGGTGCGGGACGGCGCGCGGCTCTTCATCCACCCCGGCATGATCAACATGCTGCCGATGCCGCTCTACCGCGCCATCCGGCGCTGGCTTTAGGGCAACGGGCGAGAGAACTTCCGTTTGCCGACGACGCATCCGCTCCGCTATGTCATGTCGTCGCACCACGCGACACGGGGGAGGATGGGGTGAGCGTATTCGTAGTGGTCAACCCGTTGGCCGGCGGTGGCCGTGCACGCCGCGCCTGGCCGCATGTCGCCGCAAGGCTTCGCGAGCGGCTCGGCGCTTTCGATCACCGTGAAACGGAATGGACCGGGCATGCGACCGCTCTCGTCCGCGACGCGGTACTCGGGGGGGCCGATCGGGTCATCGCGGTGGGCGGCGACGGCACCGTCAACGAGGCGGTTAACGGCCTCGCAGCCGCCGGGGCGGATGCCATGCGCCGCGTCGCCCTCGGCATGGTGACGGTCGGGACCGGCTCCGATCTCACCCGCAGCCTGATGCGTCGATCGGGCATGGACGCGATGATCGACGAGGCCTGCGGCGGCGGGGTGAGGGAAATAGATCTCGGCCGCGTCTCCTTCCTGGACGATTCCGGGCAGGAGACGTCCAGGCTCTTCGCCAACATCGCCAGTTTCGGCATCTCCGGTGCGATCGACCGCAAGCTGAACGCCCGCCGTCCGCCGTTCGTGCCCACCAAGGCGCTTTTTTTGGCCGCGACCGTCGGCGCATTCGTCGCGCACCGCCCACAGGCGGTTCGCATACGGCTGGACGACGGGCCGGCAGTCGACAGCGAGATCGCCGTCGTGGCTGTGGCCATCGGACGTTATTTCGGCGGCGGCATTATGATAGCTCCCGACGCGGAACTGGATGACGGGATGTTCGACGTGGTGACGCTGCGCGCAACCTCGAAGCTGATCCTGCTGCGCGATCTGCAGATGGTTTATGGCGGCAGGCATCGCCAGCATCCGTCCATCACCATCGAGCGGGCGCGCCGCGTCAGCGTGGAGGCGATCGGCGAGGAAGCCGGCCCGGTTCTCCTGGACATCGATGGCGAGTCGCCGGGCAGGCTCGGCGCCACGTTCGACATCGCGCCGAGGGCGTTGCGGCTGTGCTGCTGAGGGCCGGCCGCGGCGGTCAGCCGCCCGGTTCGTAGTATCGGTCGCGGCGGCGGATGAAGCGGATCAGCAGGATTGCCGCGATCGCAAGAAGGGCCGGCAGCGACCAGATGGCGATCAAGTCCGGCAACACGCCGTGGTCGGCGACCACCGCCATGACGCGGACCGCGGTGAAACCGAGATAGCCCGCCAAGAGCATGATCGCGGCCGCGATGCGCAGGCCGAAGCGATCCAGAAAAATGAAGAAAATTCCGCTGAGGCACACGGCGATCAGGCCGGGCGCGAAGGCCTGGGCGAAACGGATCTTCAGCCACACCGCGTAGTGCGGCGCGTTGTCTGGCACGCCGGTTGCACGCGCCAGGCGCGCGAGATCTGCGAGCGGAATGTATTTCGCGGCGATCCCGCGATACTCGAGCCAGAGCGGCGCGATGGCGAGATCCATGTCGAGCCTGGCGTGCTCGGTGAACCGTGCCGCCATGTCGATGACCTCCGTCTCGTCGGCGGCCGCCGCCGGGCTGCGCGAGAAATCCCATGCGCGCGCGTTGGTCAGAGTGAGCGCGCCGTCGGGATGCGCCTCGGCCGCCTCCGCGTCGACCAGACGCCGCAGATCGCCGTCACGCGAGAATTCGTAGAATGTAATATGCGACATGCGCGGCTCGGGATCGTCCCCTACCTCCAACTGCACGATGTCGCCGTCGAACGGCAGCCATCGGGTCTGCTTCGCGTGCTCCTGTCCATAGGCCCAGCCATATTCGCCCAGTCCCTTGAGGCTGAGGCTCATGAAGGCATAGGGCCGCACCGCATTGTCGATCAGGAACTGCACCGGAACGGAAAGCCCCGCGACGAGAAAAAGCGCGGTCGCGGCGCGCTCGAAGGGCATTCCGGCGGTGCGCACCATGGTCTGCCGGCCGCTGTGCACATGCGCCACCTCGGCCCAGACGATGCCCAGCACGAATGCCACCGGAAACACCTGCGAGCCATTGTCCAGCAGCCGGTAGAAGACATATTCCGACAACCGCGCCACGCTCGTCCAATAGCCGTCGGCCCCGTCGCCGGCCCAGACGCCGGCAACCTCGGGCGAAATGTTGATGGCGGTTACCGCCCCCACAAGCGCAAGGAAAACGATCTGGATGTGCCAGACATAGTGGAAGAGCATGACCCGGCCGTAGAGGCCGAGACGTGGCGGCCAACGCCTGACGTGACGCGCCACAGTTGCAGACAGGGTGCGGAACGGTGTCATGCCTGCATGAACATCGGCGTGACGAGTTTTCGATGAAAGGCGTAGACCACGAATACGATCGTTCCGGCACAGATCAGCGCAGTCGTGCCGACCAATCCGGCGAAATAGAGCGGATTCCTGACCGGCCCGATCAGCAGGATCCCGGAACTGGCGGCGACGATCGCGGCGATCAACAGCGCGATCCCGCCGCCGAGCGCCAGCGGCCCGGTGCGTTGCGCCGTCGCGGCGACGGCGCCGAACGCGATGCTGACCGCGAGCAGGCATGTCAGCGAGAGGAGAATGTAGGTTCCCGCCAGCCGCGCATCCGAGGCGGAACGGAAGACGCCATTGCGCATCCCGAGCAGATCGACGACGGACCGGTTGCGGCTCTGCGGCTCGGCGACCTGCCCGAGCAGCGTGTTCATGTCGAAGGCGAGCGACGAGCGTCCGATCTGAATGCGCGCGACGTCGAGATCGCCCGTCTCGGTCGTGCAGAACCGGCAGCCGGATACGTCGGAAGGCGGGGACGACGCGTCGCGTCGGCGATTGTCGACGCCAGGCGGGTCGACACCGAACAGATAGATGCGCGCATCGCAGAGATCGGCGAGGATGCGCTCGCCAAACGCGCGCAGTTCGGCGCAATCGGAAATGGTGAGCCGCTCAAGACGCTCCTCCTTGAAACTGAAGACGCGCATCTGCTTTGCCGCCCCCGCGCTCGGCGCGGAGACGAACATGAAGTTCTCTTCCTGCCGGTAGATCTGGCCGCCCGATATGCCCTTCGACAAGGCGTTGGCGAAGGCCTGCGCATATTGCTGACGGTACGCCAGGCTGGCATAGGGCTTGACGAAGCCGGACAGCACGCCGCACAGCACGACGGCGACCACCGCCGAACCGAAGCCAGCGACCAGCAGATGCCTGTGGCCGACGCCGGCGCTTGACAGAACCAGGAATTCGCGCGCCTCCCGCTTGCGCAGGACGACGACATAGACGGCGATGAGAACCGCAATGGGCAGGATGAAGTCCGCCACGTCCGGCAGGATCGACGCATACAGCAACAGCAGGATCCGCGGCTCGATCTTGAAGCGCAGGAAGATGTCGATGATGTTGGTGAGCTTTTCGATCGCGAAGACAGAAACCAGCGTCGCGAAGATCGCGACGAAGAGGACGATGATCGACAGCGTGATCGCACCGGCATAGCGCATCAGCGTCGCGATCCGTGCCTGCGGCCGCCGGGTGCGAGGCAGCGGAGGCCACTCCGAGCGGCCCGCTCCCCTGCGTATCCTCCTGCTGTCGCAGACGCCATGTCGTTCCTGTCGATGCGTACCGGCCGGTCGCGTGAATCCATGTCTCCTAGCAAATGTATCGGTGACTTCGCTACAGCGCGAATTTGTCGCCGAGGAAAACAGTTCGCACATCATCGTCATTGACGATGTCGCTGGAGTTTCCCGATGCGATGATCATTCCGGTGTCGATCACATAGGCGCGCTCGACGAGTTGCAGAGCATTGCGCACATTGTGGTCGGTCAGCAATATTCCGATGCCCAGCCTGGCGAGCCTCGAAACGAAGGCGGAAAGCTGGTTGGATGCGATCGGGTCGAGGCCGGCAAAGGGCTCGTCGAGGAGAAGGAATCGCGGCTTTCCGCACATCGCGAAAGCGATCTCGACCCATTTGCGCTGGCCGCCAGAGAGGTTTGCCAGGCGGGTGCGTCGAAACGCGTCGAGGTTGAACGCCCTGCAGATCGCGGTCAGGACCGGCTCGACGGCGGCGCCTCGCGTGCCACTCGCCTCGATCGCGATGCGCAGGTTCTGCTCGGCCGTCAGCTTGGGAAACAGCGATGGAGACTGGGGAACATAGCCGATGCCGAGGCGCGCCCTGGCGTCGATGCCGGCGTTCGTTATGTCGCGACTGTCGATGACGATCTGTCCCTCGTCGGGCCGCAACAGGCCGGCGATCATGTTGAAGATCGTGGATTTGCCAGATCCTGACGCGCCGAGCAGGCCGACGATTTCGCCGCGCCGGATATGCAGGTCGACGCCCGCGACGACCTCGCGCGCCGAGAACGACTTGTGCAGCCGAAATCCGCTCAGCTTGGCGACTGGAGCCGTCTGGTTCACTCTACCTTCCGTCACTCCGCCGTTTCTCCCGCCGCGAAATGCACGGATCGACCGGCGCCTGCGCCGCCTGCTAGGCCAGTAGCATAGTGCCAAACTCGGCCGGATCATGATAGCCGGTCGGCACAATTCGACAAACTTTCGCGCCGCTTCGGATCGTGGCGTGGTCGACTCGACGGAAGCGTCAGGGCCGAATATGGGTTGGGTCGACACAGGGCGTGTCATGTCGAGCGGCGCATGCAGCCCGGCAAACGGAGCCCCCCCGCGCCGCCAAGACGGATCAACCCGACCGAGCGTGAGTCGCGGCATCGACGCGGGACCGGAACGAAACGAAAAAGGCAAGACACGATCATGGACCTGAAGCAAGAAACCAGCAGCATCCTCGTTCGCCTCGGCGTCGACGCCGGGCTGCTCTCGGGCGGCGACATGACAGTCAGGAGCCCGGTTTCCGGTTCCCAGATCGCTTCCCTCAGGACGATCTCGCCAGCCGATGCGGGCGAGGCGATCGAGGCCGCCGCCGCCGCGTTCCGCGTCTGGCGCAACGTGCCGCCGCCGCGGCGCGGCGAACTGGTGCGCCTGCTCGGCGAGGAACTGCGCGCCTCGAAGCAGGATCTCGGCCGGCTGGTCTCGATCGAGGTCGGCAAGATCCCATCGGAAGGCCTCGGCGAGGTGCAGGAGATGATCGACATCTGTGACTTCGCGGTCGGACTGTCGCGCCAGCTCTACGGTCTGACCATCGCGACCGAGCGAGCGGGGCACCGCATGATGGAAACCTGGCATCCGCTCGGCGTCGTCGGCGTCATCTCGGCCTTCAACTTCCCCGTCGCCGTCTGGTCGTGGAACGCGGCGCTCGCCCTCGTCTGCGGCGATAGCGTCGTCTGGAAGCCGTCGGAAAAGACGCCGCTGACCGCCCTCGCGTGCCAGGCGATCTTCGGCCGCGCGCTGAAGCGGTTCGGCGATGCGCCGGACGGGCTGCTCCAGGTGCTCATAGGCGACCGATCCATCGGCGAGGTGCTTGTCGACCATCCAAAGGTCGCCCTGGTATCCGCCACCGGCTCGACCCGCATGGGGCGCGATGTCGGCCCGCGCCTGGCGAAGCGGTTCGCCCGCGCGATCCTCGAACTCGGCGGCAACAATGCCGGCATCGTCTGTCCGACAGCGGACCTCGACATGGCGCTGCGCGCGATCGCCTTCGGCGCGATGGGGACGGCGGGCCAGCGCTGCACGACCATGCGGCGGCTGTTCGTGCACGACAGCGTCTATGAGTCCCTCGTTCCCCGCCTGAGGAAGGCCTATGAGAGCGTCTCGATCGGAAACCCGCTGGAAACGTCGGCGCTGATCGGCCCGCTCATCGACAAGGCGGCCTTCGACAACATGCAAAGGGCGCTGGCCGCGGCGAAATCGCTGGGCGGCAAGGTGACCGGCGGCGAGCGTTTCGCGACGCGCGACGCGGACGCCTATTATGCACGACCGGCAATCGTCGAGATGCCCGAGCAGGACGGCCCGGTCCTGGAAGAGACCTTCGCGCCGATCCTCTATGTGATGCGCTACAGCGATCTCGAGGAGGCGATTGCGGCGCACAACGCGGTCGGCGCGGGGCTGTCCTCGTCGATCTTCACGCTCGACCTGCGCGAGGCGGAGCGCTTCCTGTCGGCGGAGGGGTCCGACTGCGGCATCGCGAACGTCAACATCGGCACCTCGGGAGCTGAGATCGGCGGCGCGTTCGGCGGCGAGAAGGAAACCGGCGGCGGCCGCGAGAGCGGATCGGACGCCTGGCGGGCCTATATGCGCCGCGCCACCAACACGGTGAACTATTCCCACGCGCTGCCCCTGGCCCAGGGCGTCTCCTTCGACGTTGAGTAGAGGCGGCCGGCGGGATCGGACCTAGCGAGGCGGGCCTTCGGTCCGCCTCAAGGCCGCGTCGGCCCGTGCTTTGAGCCCGTCCAATGAAGCCGGACATCCGGCAGGAACCTCGGGGTCCACGCAGGCGAAGGGCTGCTTCACTGAGCCGGTCAGCCCGCCGAAACCGCCCCACGTTCCGAGAGTGCGAGGATGGCCGCGAAAAGGTCCGACCTGTGCAGCAGTCCGACAATTTCGCCATCGCGCAGGACGGGATAGACCCGGTGGGACCGGGCCAGGAACTCTTCCGCGGCCGAGACGAGATCGAGGTCGACCGAGAGCGCCCTCACGTCGCGGGTCATGAAGGCCGCAACGCTGCCGTCCCATTGCTGATAATAGCAGGCGTTGAGCATCGGCCGGAAGCAGTCCTTCTCGGTCAGGATGCCGGCAAGGGCACCGTCCCCGTCGATGACCGGCGCAGCGGACTCACGCCCGCGCGCAAAGGCTGCCACAGCTTCCCTGATCGGCATGGAAGGCGACAGCCGGAGGAAATCGGTCCGCATGATGTGCTCGATGACGGCATCGGTCGTCATTGTGCCTGCTCCGGTTCGGCATGGGGACAGCCCTCGCAGCGTGTCCCGCCGAGGCATGCAAGGCCATCGCAGCTCCTGCGCGGCGCACCGCGACCGAGCATGAGGCCGACGCCGAGGCCGACGCCGGCGAGGCTGACGATCAGGACGGCAAGGAGCGCTTCCATCAGACAGCCTCGTCGAAATGCCGCCGGAAGGTCCCGGTCGCGACGCTGCGCAGACCCGGTCCGTCGCGGAAGAGGAACAGCGCCGCGATGTCCAGACGGCGCGCGAGGTCCGGTCCGGCCTGCCCGGCCGACATCAGCGCCGTCGCCCAGCCATCGGCCTCCCGCGCGGTCGCCGTCAGTACCGATACCGAGGCCAGCGCACTCTCGACCGGCTCGCCGGTCGTGGGATCAATGATGTGGCTGTAGCGTCGGCGGCCAACGTCGTAGCCGTTGACCAGGTCCCCGGACGTGGCGACCGCCATGCCGTCCAGCCGCAGCACGCCGGCGATTTCCTCGGTTCCGGGGAGCGGCGTCTCGATGCCGACCTGCCAGGCCCTGCCCGACGGGTGCCGACCGCGCGCGGCGAGTTCGCCGCCAAACTCGATTAAGAAATGCTCGTGACCCGCATCGTGCAGCAGCGCCACCATGCGGTCGAGCGCATGTCCCTTGGCGATGCCGCAGAGGTCGAGCGTCAGGTCCGTTTCGGCCCTCGCGATATGTCCGTTTCCAGCCGCCAGCTTGAGCCAGCCTCCGGGCCGCGTCCCGCCGGCCCGAATCGGGCCGAAACCCCAGCGGGCGACCAGCGGCCCGACGGTCGGGTCGAACGCGCCGCCGCTTGCCGCCGCGATCCGGAGGGCTGCGCCTGTCACCGCCGCGATCTCCTCCGTGACGGACATGTCGCGCGCCGTGCCCGCATTGAACCGGGCGACGATGCTGTCCGGCCGCCACGGAGAGAAGGCAAGGTCGAGCTCTGCCAGAAGCGCATCGAGACGTAACCGTAGTCCGGAGAGGCCGGCTCCGGCCGGCAGCGAAATGCTCCAATGCGTGCCGAAGGCCGCGCCGTTCAAGCCAGTCAGGGGGGACGCCTCCGTGGCGCGGGCAGGCGCGACGCCTGCAAGGCAGAGCGCGCCGCCCAAGGCAAGAAAGCAGCGTCTGTCGAGTGCCGTGGGTCTGGAACGCATGGTTCAGCCTCCGAAGTCGTCATTGTAGATGGAGTGCGGCTCGACGCCCAGCCGGTTGAGCATGGCGAGCACCGCAGAGATCATGACCGGCGGTCCGCACAGATAGTATTCGCACTCATACGGTGCGGGATGGGTGGCGAGCGCCTTGCGTACGATGTCGTGGATGAAGCCGGTCGCGCCGGTCCAGCGGTCCGAATGGGCGGGGTCGGAGAGCGCCGGCGTCCAGGTGAAATTGCTGTTCTTGGCCGCGATCGCCTCGAACTCCTCGACATAGAAGAGGTCGGCCGCGGTGCGCGCGCCGTAGAAATAGGAGATGCGCCGCCTTGTCCCCAGGCCAATCTGCTCGTGGATCATGGCGCGCAGCGGCGCCATGCCGACGCCGCCGCCGATGAACACGATCTCGCGTTCGGTCGGCTGGACATGGAAGTCGCCGAAAGGTCCGCCGGCCTCGACCGTATCGCCTTCGCGCAAGGCGAACAAATAGGACGAGACGACGCCGGGCGGAACGTCCTGCTCGCGCCCGGCGGGCGGCACGGCGAGGCGGATGTTGAAGACAATGCGACCGACATCCCGCGGCCGGCTGGCAATCGAATAGGCGCGCGTCACCGGCGCGGCGGAGACCGACTTCAGGGCTGGCCAGCCGGCGATGCGCCACGCCTGCTCGTGGGCGGAATCCAGTTCCACCGTGGCGAAGTCGAGCGTGTAGGCGGGCGCGGTGAGCTGCATGAAGGCGCCGGCGCGGAACCTGAATTCGCGCCCCTCCGGAAGCTCGAGCACCAGTTCGCGGATCAGCGGCGCCAGCATGCGGTTGGAGAGCACCCGGCAGGGAAAACTCTCCGCCGCCAGCACGTCCGCTGCGACGGTTACGTCCACCGGACCGCGCAGCTTGGTCTGGCAGGCAAGGCGAACATGGTTGCGACGGTCGGCGGGCGACAGAATGCCGAGCTCCGTCGCCTGCGCATCGCCAAGTCCGGTGCCCTCGACCGTGACGCGGCAGAGGCCACAAGTCCCGCTGCCGCCGCAGGCGGCGGGGATGGCGATGCCGGCGCCCTGAAGGACCGAGAGAAGCTGGTCGCCGCGGGCGGCCTCGATGCGCTTTCTCCCGTTGATGGTGACGGTCACCGCCTCCTGCGGTATCAGCCGATTGCGCGCCAGGATCAGCGCGCCCGTCAGCGCGACGACGAGCAGGGTTATGAAGATTGATCCCAGCGCGATCTCGGTCATTGCGCGGCCATCTGCGCGAAGGAGGAAAAGCCGAGCGACATCATGCCGGCGAGCAGGAAGGCGATGCCCAGGCCACGCAGGCCCGCCGGAAGGTCGGCATAGGCGAGCCGGCTGCGGATGGCACCGAGCATGACCACCGCGAGCGCGAACCCCGCGCCGCTGCCCACCCCGTAGACCGCGGCCTCCGCCAGATCGTAGCGGCGCTCGACCATGAACAGGCTTCCGCCAAGAATGGCGCACTGCACCGTGAGAAGCGGCAGGAACACACCGAAAGATGCGTGGATGCGCGGCATGAATCGCTCGAGCACCATTTCGAGCAACTGGACGGTGGCGGCGATCACGCCGATGAAGGTGATGAGCGACAGATAGGAGAGGTCGATCTCCGGCATGCCTGCCCAGCGCCACGCACCGGGGGCGAGAATGCCGGCATAGATGAGTTGGTTGAGCGGCACCGAGACGCCCATTACCACGGTGATCGCAAGGCCAAGGCCAAAGGCCGTATCCGGGCGCCGCGACAGCGCCAGAAAGGTGCAGAGTCCTAGGAAATAGGTCAGCGGCATGTTCTCGACGAACGCTGCCCGCAGAAAAAGCGCGCCGAGATCGGCCATCAGCGCTCCTCCCTGAGATCATGCGGCGGGAAATCCGGCGCATCGGCCTGTTCGGGCCAGATGCTGCGCACCGCCCACACAAGACCGCCGAGCAGGAAGAAGGCGCTGGGCGCCATCAGCATCAGGCTGAGCGGCGTAAACCAGCCGCCCTGCTCGGCCAGTGGCAGGACCTGGTGGCCGAGCAGTTTGCCGCTGCCGAACAGTTCGCGGCAGGCGCCGATGAGCGTGAGCACCAGCCCGTAGCCCAGTCCGCTGCCGAGCGCATCGACCATGGAAGGCAGCGGCCGGTGGTTGCGGGCGTAGGATTCGGTACGGCCAAGCACGATGCAGTTGGTGGCGATCAGGCTGACGAAGACCGAGAGGCGCTGGCTCAGCTCGAAGAAATAGGCCTTCAGGAACTGGTCGGTGACGATAACCATGGAAGCGATGATGATGATCTGGACGATCAGCCGGATCGAATTGGGGATATGCCGGCGGATCAGGCTGATGACGCCCGCTGCCATCACCACGACCACGGTCAGCGAAGCCGACATCGTCAGCGCGGTATCGAGCGAGGTCGTGACGGCGAGCGCCGAGCAGATGCCGAGGATCTGCAACATGACCGGGTTCTGCCGGATCAGCGGCGCCGTCAATGTGCTCCACAGGCTTTCGCTGGCCGCCATCGCCTAAAACTCTCCGCGACGGATGGCGGCGATCAGCGGGCCATAGCCCTTCGGGCCAACCCAGAAGCGCACCATCTGCGTCATGGCGTTGCTGGTGCGCGTCGCGCCGGTGATGCCGTCCACCTCGTATTCGGTGCGCGCCGGCCCGCGTGCCACGGCGAAGCGCGTCGCGCCCGTGTCGTCGACCAGACGCTTGCCGGCGAAGCCTTGTTGCCATTGCGGCTCCTCGATCCGCGCGCCGAGACCTGGCGTCTCCGACTGCTCCGTCACCGCGATGCCCGCCAGGGTCTGCATGTCGCCACGCAGCGCCAGCAGCGCCTGGATGCGACCGCCGTAGCCGCTTCCGACCACCGGTAGGATGGCGAGCGAGACGGCGTCGCCGCTCCGCAGCAGGTAGATCTGGGCATAGTTCGGGCGATTGCCGATGCCTGCGGTGTCGTCAGCGGCTGCAAGGGTCGTCCAGTTCGCCTGGTCGGAGAGTGCTGCCTCCAACGTCTCCGGGGTCACTGCGGCGGCAGCAGTCCCGGCGTCGAGGTCGATGACGACGGTCGAGAGCGCATCCCCACCGGATTCGGCGATCAAGTCGGAAATGCCGGGGACGGCCGAGATCAGCGCTTCCAGTCGTGCCTGCTGCTCGGCCGCGCGGTTCTGCGCCTGGATCGGGCGCAGCATGACGGTCGCGCCGGTCACGAGCAGCGCGCAGATCAGCGAGACGAGAAAGGCGACGAAAAGCGTCTTCGCGCGGTTGTCGTTCGGCGTCGCGATGAAGCGCCGCCAGAGCGAGAGAGGATTGAGATCAGCCAAGGCGTTTCCTCCGGGCAAGCCACAGACGGATGGCAATTTCGTCGAGAAGCGGGGCTGCAAGCGAAGCGAGAAGCGCCGCGGAGACCGCGACCTGAACCGGGACCGCCCCCTTCCAGCCGAGCGCGAAGAGCAACACCAGCGCGCCGTAGAGCAGCCCGTAGAGCCATCGTCCGAGGTTGGTGGACGCGCTGGTCACCGGATCGCAGACCAGCAGAACGAGGACTACCGCCGCGGCGGTGGCGACGGGCATGCCCAGTCCGAGCGAATACCATCCGACGGCGATCGCGGCCCCCGCGCCCGCCACCACGCGCCACGCGATCACGCCCGCGAAGGTTCCGATCGCCACGACGGCGATCACCGACCAGCCCAGCTGGATCGGCAGGACCGGCCATGGCGCGGCCGGAAAGCCGAAGCCGAGGAAGGCGATGGCGAGCGTCGCCGGATTGACCACGTTGCGGCCCCAGCCGCCGAAGGCAAGCTCGCCGGCCACCACGCCGAAACTGATGCCGAGCAGCATCGGGATTGGGCCCAGGTCGACCGGCGCAAGCAGGGCGATCGCGAGCGCGGTCAATGCGCCGGCGAAGGATGGCGGCTGCGCGCGCGCCAGCATGAAGGCCACGTGCCAGAGGCCCGCGGCAACCAGCACGAAGACGAGCCGCAGCGCGCCGGTCATGCCGGTCGAAAGCAGCCATGTCGCCGCGAGCGGCAGGGCTGCCGCCAGAAGCAGCAGGGCGACCGTCTCACGATCCCAGATGCCGCGCGTCACGCCCGCTCCTCGGCGGCCACGCGGTCGAGCATGGCGCGCAGCATGATCGCAAAGCGGGGCCTGGCGGCGGTCAGATAGTCAGCGAGCGCCAAATCCTCCTCGATAAGCGAAAGGGCGCCGAACCGAGCGGCGGTCTCGGCGTCGTTGGCGGCCAGCGCGCGCATCAGCGCGGTCGATGGGAGCAGACCGCCGAAAGCCTCATCGAGGGCGGCCGTCGGAATGATCGGCAGGGGCCGTCCGGCGCTGCGCAAGGCGGCGGAAAACCAGTGCCGCCGGGGCGGAGCCGTTGCGCCCTTGACCGCGACCACCTGGCGCGCCCAGGGGCCGAGCCAACGGGCCTCGACGCCGTCGTGTAGACCGGTTAGCAGCCGGTGCGGGCCCGGCTTGACGATGTCGAAGCATAGTGCGCGCAGATCGGCGCCGGGCTGGCAGCGCATAAGACGGTTCTCGCGCAGCGCCAGTCCCGACACCGAAACCAGCCGCGTCTCCGGCACCAATCCGGTCGCCAGCAGCGCGCCGAAATCGGCGACGTCCTCGGCGTGGACGTCCCACACCGGGCGGCCGGCTTCCGCCGGATGCAGCGCGGCGATCTGCAGCCCGGCCAGGCCTTTCGGATGCACCGGGGCGATCCGGTGGAACCGGACGTTTTCGCCCAAGCCTGCGATTTGCGCGGGTATGGCGCTGCCGTCGTGGCAGACAACCAGCGGACCGGCGGTCAGCCTCGCAAGCGCGCGCAAGCCGCGCAAAAAATCCTCCTCTCGTCCCGCCAGGGCAAGCGTCGGCGGGGGGGCGTCCAGTCGCGTGTCGAGAGCCATGACGAAGATGGCGGAAGGCTGCTCGGCCGGCGCAGGAACGCGGCCGAAGGGGCGCGAGCGCAGGCGCGTCCACATTCCGGCGGACAACAACAGCGCGCGCGTGGCCGGGGCATCGTCGCCGCCGCGCGCGGCCGCGACATCATGGGCGTGACGTCCGGCGTCGGGCAGATGGAAGAAGAGAATGTGGACGAGCCGCCGCCCTGGCCCGAACTCAATGGCGGCGACTTCGCCTGCGACCGGCGCAACCAGCGTCAACTCGGGTTGGCGGCGGGATCGCAGCACCGGCGCACCCTGCCGGACCCGCGCGCCTTGTGCGACCAGGGTTTCGACGCGAAAGTCGTCTTGCGGCTGCGAGAACAGCGCGCATTGGTCGGTGATACGGGTCTGGATCTCAGCACTCGCGCTCTTGAGGGTATCGGTCGGCTCGGTCTGTCCACGGTCGAGTAAAGCCAAGATTCCGTCCTCCGACATTGATCTGTATCAGTGCCATGCGTCGTTGCGGCTGCCTTTATACATCGTTAGCATGACGCTAACGAACGCCCATGACCCCAGCAAGCTGCGAGGCCAAGATGCGCCGCCTGTTCATACCGATCGCGATTTTTTGCACCGCCCTGTCGGCGGCTGTCGCACTTCTGCAGGACACGAAAGAAGGGCGCGCCCAGTCCGCACCGGCCGCTGAGGCGGCGCCGATCTATGTGATGCCCAAGTCAGGTCCATTCGCGCCCGAGCGGATTGCGATACCGCAGGGCGAATATATCGCCGCCTGGGCACGCTCCGGCCATTCGGACGCGGCTTCGGAATCATTCTCCCACTGGAACGCCGACGGAGTGATCCCGCCGGTCTGTGCCGTCTGCCATTCGGGCGCCGGGTTCCGCTCCCTGCATGGACTCGACGGCAGCGCGCCCGGCTTGCCCGCACAACCCGTCAAGGTCGGCGGGGTGGTCGACTGCGAGACCTGCCACAATGCGGGGCTGGCCTCGATCACGTCGATTTCGCTGCCGAGCGGTATCAGCCATCCGGTCGATGGCGGCGAGCTTTCGTGCATGACCTGCCATCAGGGCCGCGCGGCGGGCGTGACCATCTCGCGCGCCGTCGACGGAAAGGCCGAGGACACCGCGGACCCGAAGCTAACCTTCATAAACCCGCATTACGCGACCGCGGCGGCGACGCTGCTCGGCGGCTATGGCGGCATGGGCTACCAGTATCCCGGCAAGGACTACTCCGGCCGCTTCCTGCACGCCAAGCCGGTGGCAAGCTGCGTCTCCTGCCACGACCCGCACAGCTTGACCGTCGCGGAAGAGACCTGCCTGACCTGTCACGCCTCGGGCAAGCCGGCGGACATCCGCATCTCGCGTATTAGCTTCGACGGCAGCGGCGATCTGAAGAAGGGCATCAGAGGCGACATCACCGCCAATGCGAGCCGCCTCAAGACGATGATCGAGGACTACGCGGTGAAGGTCGTTGGCGTGCCCCTCCACTATGACGGCAGCCGCCATCCCTATTTCTTCGCAGACGCAAACGGCGACGGCGTGGCGGATCAGGTGGACGGCAAGCCCGTGTCCTACAACGCATGGAGCCCGCGCATGCTGAAGGCCGCCTACAACTGGAAGTTCGTCGGCTCCGACCCGGGCGTCCATGTCCACAACCCCCACTATGCGCTGGAACTGCTTTACGATTCGATCGAAGATCTCGCAGCCCCTCTGGGCGTCGACGTCGCCGCTCTTGGCCTGATCCGATAGCGAAGACGCCGCGCTGCGGCGGACGCCCCGAGAAGCGTCGCCAAGGCGATCAGGTTCGTGGGTGGCGGCGC
>JAUYMV010000637.1 GCA_030698645.1 Mesorhizobium sp. | reverse complement strand
TTCGCCAGGTAGGTGTCGGCGGCCTGCATGATCTCGAAGCCTCCATAGTCGGCCAGCAGGATGGCCTGCCTGGCGCTGCCGCCGGCGCGCGCGGCAAGGGCCGCCCTCGCCGCCGGTTCGGCGGGCAGGCCGGAGCCGAGCGAGCGCAGCACGGCGTCGAGATCGTCGACGCCCAGCGGCGCCATCCGCAGCATCTGGCAGCGTGAGCGAATGGTCGGCAGCAGGCCGCCCGGCGCATGCGAGATCAGGATGAAGATCGCCCGCGCCGGCGGCTCCTCGAGGTTCTTCAGCAGCGCGTTGGCGGCATTGCGGTTCATGTCATCGGCCGGATCGACGATGACGATCCGGTAGCTGTCGTCATGCGAGCGCATCGACAGGAAGCGCGACACGCGGCGGATCTCGTCGACGGTGACGTCCGTCCTGAACTTCTTCGACTTCTCGTCATAGGGCCGCGTCAGGTGCAGTACGGAGCGATGCGCGCCGCTGGCGATCTGCCTGGACAGCGACGAACCCATGTCGGGCGTCTCGAAGGTGGCCGGCGCGTCGGTCGATTTCGGATGCTTCAACAGATGGTGCGCCAAGTGGAAGGCGAAGGTCGCCTTGCCGATGCCCTTCGGCCCGGTCAGCAGCAGGGCGTGATGCAGCTTGTCGCTCCGGTAGGCGGCCGAAAGCATGTCCGCCGCCACGCCATGCCCGACGAGAAAGGGATTTTCCGCCGGCTCGGGGATGTCCGGCAAAGAGTCGTGCTGTTCTGGCGCCAGGCGTTCCGTCATGTCGCCATCGCGGGTTCGGTTCGCGAAACGCTGTCCAGGATCGCCAGCGCCCCGCGCACCGCGGCCTCGATCGCCGCCGCGACCTCGTCCGGCGCCTGCGCCGCATCGACGACGACGCAACGACCGGGCTCGCGGCGGGCGATGTCGAGATAGGCCTCGCGGCGCTTGCGGTGGATCGCCAGCGTCTCCTTTTCGAACCGGTCGGCGACGCCTTCGCCGCGCCGCGCCGAAGCGCGCCGAAGCCCCTCCTTCGGATCGATGTCGAGAACGATCGTCAGGTCCGGCATCATGCCGTTGATGGCGACGCGCTCCAGCGCGCGCATGAAGGCCGGGTCGAGATTGCCGGTGATGCCCTGGTAGACGCGCGAGGAATCGAGGAAGCGGTCGCAAAGCACGATCGCGCCGCGCGCCACCGCCGGGCGTATCACCTGCTCGACATGGTCGGAGCGCGCGGCGGCGAACAGGATCGCCTCCATCGCGGGCCCGAAGGATTCGGCGGCGCCTGACAACAGCACGTGGCGCACGGCTTCCGCGCCTGGCGAACCGCCCGGCTCGCGCGTCAGCAGCACGTCGTGGCCGTCGCCGCGCAGGCTTTCCGCCAGCCGCGAGATCTGCGTCGACTTGCCGGCCCCTTCCCCGCCCTCGAATGTCACGAACAATCCGCGCGTCAAACTGGCCATCCGTTCGGTTGCCATTGCTGCTTGGAACGCGGTTTAGGCCGTGGCCGGTGAAACGTCCACCGTGTTCAACGCAGCCAGCCGATGAGCAGTTCCTCGACGGCGCCGAGCGCGCGCTGGTGCAGGCTGCCGAGCGGCACCGACTCGCCGGCATAGAGCGGCGTCTCCTGCGTCACCGTATCGCCGATCCAGACTTTCAGCTTGCCCACGGGCGCGCCGGCCTCGACCGGCGCTTCGACCGGGCCTTCATAGACGATGCGGGCGATCAGCCTGTCGCGATTGGTGATCGGCACGAAGAGCGAGATCGGACCCTTGGCGACCAGCGCGACACCCGACTTGGCGCCGCCGAAGGTTTTCGCCTCGCCGACCGTCTCACCCTCCTTGAAGAGCTCCACCTTGCGGAACGCGCGCGATCCCCAGTCGAGCATCTTGCGCGCCTCCTCGGCACGTTCCTTGTCGCTCGCCAGCCCGCTCATCGCGACGAAGGTCCGCTTACCGTCGCGATTGACGGTGCCGACGATGGCGAAGCCGGAACCTTCGGTGAAGCCGGTCTTCATGCCGTCCGCGCCGATGTCCATCCTGAGCAGCGGATTGCGGTTCGGCTGCTTGATCTTGTTCCATTCGTATTCGAGGCGCGAATAATAGGGGAAATATTCCGGGTATTCGCGCCACATGTGCTGCGCCAGATGCGCCAGTTCGCGCATCGTCACGAATTGCCCTTCGGCCGGCAGGCCCGTCGAATTCCTGAAGATCGACTTGGTCAGGCCGATCGCTTTGGCGCGCTCGTTCATCAG
>JAUYMV010000630.1 GCA_030698645.1 Mesorhizobium sp. | reverse complement strand
GACCGCCTGTTCCAGATCGTGCAGCATCTGCGTGGCGGACGCCTCGTCACCGCGCAGATGCTGGGCGAGCGGCTGGAGGTGTCCGAACGCACCATCTACCGCGACATCGCCGATCTGCAGTCGACCGGCGTGCCGATCGATGGCGAGGCCGGCGTCGGCTATCTGATGCGGGAAGGCTACGACCTGCCGCCCCTGATGTTCACGCGCGACGAGATCGTGGCGCTGGTCGCCGGCGCGCGCATGGTGCAGGCGTTCGGCGGCGCGGCGATGGCGCGCGCGGCGGCCGAGGCGCTGGTCAAGATCGGCGCGGTGCTGCCGGCCGGCGAGAAGGACCGTATCAAGCGAACCGAGATCCATACGCCGAGCTATGTCATGAGCGAGGCCGTGCGCGAGGCGGTCGACGTCGTCGAGCGCGCGGTCGAGGCGCGCTGCGTGCTGTCGATCGACTATCGTGACGAGCAGGGCCGTTCGTCGGCGCGCGACGTGCGGCCGCTCGGCCTGTGGTTCTGGGGCAAGGTGTGGACGCTGGTCGCCTGGTGCGAGATGCGCGACGACTTCCGCGCCTTCCGGCTCGACCGCGTGGTCAGCCTGCAACCATCCGGCCGCATATTCCGCCATGAGCGCGGCAAGACGCTGGCCGATTTCTACCGCGGCATGGAGATGCGCGACGGCGGTCCGCATGCCTGACCGCGCCGCGCCAATCGCGCGGCGGGCCGGAAGAATTCAGTCCTCGTCCTCGGTCTGCGGCTCGGCGCGCTTCAACGAAGAGAGCTTGGCGAACACGGCGCCGGCGTCGAGTTCGGCGTCCTCGTCCTTCTCGCGCACTTCCATGCGTTCGGTGAGGGCCGCCGGCAGCAGCGTGTCGCCGGCAGGGGCGGCGGCCGGGCGGCCGCTCGACGCGCGGCCGACCTCGAGGTCGAGGTCAATCTGCGAGCAGAGGCCGAGCGTCACCGGGTCCATCGGCTGCAGGCTGGCGGAATTCCAGTGCGTACGGCCGCGGATCTGGTCGATGGTCGACTTGGTCGTGCCAACCAGCCGCGAAATCTGGGCGTCCTTGAGTTCCGGATGGTTGCGCACCAGCCAGAGAATCGCGTTCGGACGATCCTGGCGCTTCGACAGCGGCGTGTAGCGCGGTCCCTTGCGCTTGGCTTCCGGCACGCGGACCTTGGGGTCGAGCAGCTTGAGGCGCAGGTTCGGATCGGCCTCGGCCTTGGCGATCTCGTCGCGGGTCAGCTGGCCGTTCATCACGGGGTCCATGCCCTTGATGCCCTGGGCTGCTTCGCCATCGGCGATGGCGCGCACTTCCAGCGGGTGCAGATGGCAGAAATGCGCGATCTGCTCGAAGGTGAGCGCGGTATTGTCGACGAGCCAGACGGCGGTCGCCTTCGGCATCAGCAAGTGATTGGCCATTGAAAAACATCCTCTCGTTCGCCCGCGTCCCTTGCGCGGGCGGTGGTTGTAGCCACCGGAATGGGGAAATCACGCGCGATATAGCGAAAACTGGAGGGTTCCGCAACCGGAACGGTGCGGACCGGACAATCGTATCCGAACCTCCGGGAACCGATTCCGCCGCATCGCTCCATGCCATCGCGGCCGGGCCTGATCCTCGAACGCGCGTGCGCCGCGGTCGCTTTCGGTCAGGCGGAATGCGCGGCGACCAGATGTGGAGCGCGGTTGACCTTGCGGACGATCTCAAGGGGCGACGCGTATTCGATCGCCCGCGCGCGCTGCATTTCGGCACCGATGGTGGTCAGCGCCTGCACGACGATCGCCTTGCTGTCTATGTCGAGCACGTCGTCGAAGTCCAAGGCCCTGAATGGAAAAAACCATTCATTCGAGCGGAAGAAGCCGATCTCGTCCACCATCGCGAGATCGACCTTGCCCGCGCCCTTCAGGCCATCCCATATCGCCGAGCCCGGCATCGGCCAATACCACTGGACATAGGTCCGCACGCCGAAATCGAAGATGAGGTTCTTCACGAACCGGAGCACCTCGATGCAATCGGACCGGTTCTGCCAGGGAAAGCCTATGATGAAGCTGAAGACGGCCCTTTCGGCGATGCCCGCATCGTGCAGATTTCGCGCCGCTCGTCTGACCAGCTCTGGAGTCGCGGCCTTGCGAATGTGCTTTGCGTCCTTCTTCGTGGAAACTTCCGCGCCAACGAGCAGGTCTGACGTGAACGGCTTTATGTGATCGACCAGGTCGCGGTCCAAAAGGTCGACGACCGTCGCATCGAAAACCAGGCGCCGACCGAAGACGCCTCGGTCGAGACCCGACATGATGCCATGAATGCGGGCGTGGTCCGTGGTGAACGTGTCGTCGACGATGCTTATGCGTCCGCTGCGGGTCTTGTTCGCGTAGCGGTTCGCAAGTTCGATCTGGCCGATGGCAAAATCCGCGCCGTAGCCCCGCCAGTTCTTCTTGGCCGGAATCGAGCAGAATGTGCATTGGAATTTGCAGCCGCGAGACGTTTCCACCGGCAACGTCAAAAAGGCCTTGTCCGGCAGCCGGTCGTAGGCGGGAGTCCATTCCAGCTGACTGAGATCTGCTTCCTGGTTGATCGCGGGCTCGGGCACGGCCCGACTCCCGAGGCCGGGAATTTCCCCTGCGGCCTGCAGGTTCCCGCTCGCCAGCATGTCGTATATCCGGGCGATGTAGCGGTCCGCCTCGCCGCGGTAGAAGAGATCGAAAAGCCCAGACTTGGATACGGATTCCGGATAGTGGGTCGCATGCGGCCCTCCGACACAGAATCGCTGATCGCCGCGCCTCGCCCTGAGGTCGCGGGCGAGGCGTCGCACGACGGACCAGTTCATCGAGTTGCAGCTGAAGAACAGGACATCGTAGCCGGCGAGCGTCTCGACCAGCCAATCAAGGCTCCATTCAGGATGGCCCACCCAGTCGTAGAGATCGACATCCCGACCGTCACGTTCCAAAGAGCCGACGAGCAGATATACTCCGAGCTGCGGACTCTCCCGGTCGGCGTCCTGCAGGGATGGCACCCACCGGCCATCGTCGGCCTGGTCCATGATCGGGACGGCGACGAACGCTGCGCGAACACGAGCCAAGAGCGATCCTTTCCGAAGCTGCGACCGTCAGCGGCCTAGTGCGCTTCCGACGGCCAGCAAAGCACCGCGACCGCCGCCGCCGGAACGAAGCGGACGGTATCAGCTGGGTTTCGACCCAGCATCTCGCCCATGCTCATATTCGCGAGACGATCACGGTCCGCGGGGCTGACGGAGATGCCCAAATCCTCAAGGACAGCCTGCGGGCTTGCTTGCGCCGTCTTGATGTCGAATGTGTCGTCGAGGACCTGATCCAGAAACCGCGAGACTTTGCCTTTGTCAAAACGGTCACTCAGAGTCACGGTGGCTCCGCCCAGAGGAAGCCTTATTTCCCGATCCGAAGATGCCATGACATTTCCAATTCTTGTTGGAACGACACGTTATTTTCGTAGGGCTTTAATCTAGCACACAGGGACGGAGACGGCAATATAGATTGGAATCCACTGCCGTTTACTCTGTCTTTCGGGCGATGCTGGCATCACGCCACGTCGAGCACGATCTTGCCGATATGGGCGCCTTCCTCCATGCGCTCGTGCGCCCGCCAGGCCTCCTTGAGCGGGAAGATCATGTCCATCACCGGGGCGATGCGGCGCTCGGCGAGCAGCGGCCAGACCTTCCTTTCGAGTTCGCCGGCGATGTGGGCCTTGAACGCCACGGCGCGCGGACGAAGCGTCGAGCCGGTATGCGTCAGCCGCTTGATCATCAGCTTGGAAAAATCGGCCGTCGCCTTCGATCCGCTCAGGAAGGCGATCTGCACGATGCGGCCGTCGATCGCCGCCGCGTCGTAGTTGCGGCCGACATAATCGCCGCCCACCATGTCGAGGATGACGTCGGCGCCCCTGCCGTCGGTCGCCTCCTTGACGACCCGGACGAAGTCCTCGTCGCGGTAGTTGATCGCCCGGTCGGCGCCGAGCTTCAGGCAGGCGTCGCATTTCTCGGCCGAGCCGGCGGTGGCGATGACATAGGCGCCGAAGGCGGACGCCAGCTGGATTGCCGCGGTGCCGATGCCCGACGAGCCGCCATGCACGAGGAAGGTCTCGTTCTCCTTCAACTGGCCGCGCTCGAAGACATTGTGCCAGACCGTGAAAAAGGTCTCGGGCACGGCGGCCGCCTCGGTGTAGGTGAAGCCGTGCGGCACCGGGAGCGCGTTGGTTTCGTGCACCACGCAATATTCGGCATAG
>JAUYMV010000625.1 GCA_030698645.1 Mesorhizobium sp. | reverse complement strand
TGCAGACCACCCGCATCCGTTCGGCGCTGACCTGCGAAGTCAAGATCGGCGTCTGCGCGGTCTGCTACGGGCGCGATCTTGCCCGCGGCACCCCGGTCAACCAGGGTGAGGCCGTCGGCGTCATCGCGGCGCAGTCGATCGGCGAGCCGGGCACGCAGCTCACCATGCGCACCTTCCACATGGGCGGCGCGGCGCAGGTTGCCGACCAGTCCTTCCTGGAAGCCTCGTACGAGGGCACGGTCGAGATCCGCAACCGCAACGTGGTGCGCAACTCCGATGGCCAGTTGATGGTCATGGGCCGCAACATGGCGGTGGTGATCCTGGACGAGGCCGGCAAGGAACGCGCCTCGCACCGCGTCACCTACGGCTCGCGCATCTTCGTCGACGATGGCGACAAGGTGAAGCGCGGCCAGCGCGTGTCGGAGTGGGATCCGTATACCCGCCCGATGCTGACCGAAGTCGAGGGCAGGGTGCAGTTCGAGGATCTGGTCGACGGGCTTTCCGTGCAGGAAACCGCCGACGAGTCGACGGGCATCACCAAGCGCGAGGTCATCGACTGGCGTTCGACGCCGCGCGGCAACGATTTGAAGCCGGCGATCGTCGTTCAGGACGCCAAGGGCAAGGTCGCCAAGCTCGCCAAGGGCGGTGACGCGCGCTTCCAGCTCTCGGTCGAGGCCATTCTCTCGGTCGAGCCGGGCGCGATGGTCCGTCCGGGCGACGTGCTGGCGCGTATCCCGATGGAAAGCGCGAAGACGAAGGACATCACCGGCGGTCTGCCGCGTGTTGCCGAACTCTTCGAGGCGCGCCGTCCGAAGGACCACGCGATCATCGCCGAGCTCGATGGCACGATCCATTTCGGGCGCGACTACAAGAACAAGCGCCGGATCATCATCGAGCCGCACGACACCACGCTGGAGCCGGTCGAGTATCTCATCCCGAAGGGCAAGCCGTTCCATCTCCAGGACGGCGACGTCATCGAGAAGGGCGACTACATCCTCGACGGCAATCCGGCTCCGCACGACATCCTTGCCATCAAGGGCGTCGAGGCGCTGGCGTCCTATCTCGTCAACGAGATCCAGGAGGTCTATCGCCTGCAGGGCGTGTTGATCAACGACAAGCACATCGAGGTCATCGTCCGGCAGATGCTGCAGAAGATCGAGATCACGGAGCAGGGCGACTCGGTCTACATCCCGGGCGACCATGTCGACGTGATCGAGTTCGACGAGATCAACGACCGTCTGGTCGAGAACGGCAAGAAGCCCGCCAAGGGCCAGCCGGTCCTGCTCGGCATCACCAAGGCCTCGCTGCAGACGCCGTCCTTCATCTCGGCCGCCTCCTTCCAGGAGACGACCCGCGTGCTCACCGAGGCGGCGGTTGCCGGCAAGACCGACACGTTGCAGGGCCTCAAGGAAAACGTCATCGTCGGCCGTCTCATCCCGGCCGGCACCGGCGGCACGATGAGCCAGATCCGGCGCATCGCGACGTCGCGCGACGAGCTCATCCTCGACGAGCGGCGCAAGTCGTCGGGCGTCGAACTGGCCGATCCGATGCTGTCCGACATGTCGGGCGTCCCGCTCTGACCGCTGACGGATAGGCGATGGACATGAAAGAGGCCGCCGGGCGCAAGTCCGGCGGCCTCTTTCGTCCGGTCATCGCGTTTCGGCGCCGCGCCGGACGCGGCCGACAGCGATTAATTGCAGTGTGTGATTTTCTTCACAGACGGCTTCGTGTGGAGTCCGCCATGTGATGCCACGGCGCTCATATGGGTTTCATCTCCCATCGCCGCTCTTTCGGCCGTCCGGGAAATGCCCCCCCGGACGGCCTCTTTGTGTCGGCTGCGGTTTTCGAGCGCCGGGTCGGCCGATGTCGCGGAATTGAATCGCCGCGCCGTCCCCAAGACGCCGCGCCGCGCGCGGAAATTCCAGCTATTGTCTTGACATTTAATGGTTTTCGCAACCAACCCGCGCGGGTTGGCAAGTTGTGTGCGACATGGATGCGTCGCGTTGTTTCCCATTTACCCTGCGCGCCGAAGATTCTAAGGTTAATGGGAACGTGCAGTGCATGGCAGCGAAAGGAACAGTCGGCAGCGCGGGACACCGCGTCAGTTGGGGGAGCGCATACAATGGAACCTCGTGCGATAACGCTTGTCGTTACGGTATTCACCTTGCTTGGCGCAGTGCCGGCTTATGCCGACCCCGACGATGACGACCGCGCGCCCGAATATGTCAAGGTCTGCGATGTTTACGGCGCGGGCTTTTTCTACATCCCCGGTACCGAAACCTGCCTTCGCATCTCCGGATCGGTCACCCACTCCACCTTGCAGAACGATTCCGATCTGGGCCTCGGAACGGCGGTTCGCGCCGGCCTGTCGGAACGCTTCGGCGTGCAGCTGAAAAACACCATGTCGCGGTGGGGCGGCGCGTTCGGCTTCGAGTATGGTCTGGGCGCCGCCGGGACCAAGACCAAGGCCTACGACTTCGTGTTCGGCGAATTCCAGTTCGCGGGGGGCTCCAGCACGGCGAGCGGCGCCCAGCAGATCGGCACCGATGGCGTCACGGCCGTCGGCTATACCTATCTTTTCCCGGACATCGGCGGCACCGGCGTCATCGCCAACTCGGCCGGATTCGGTCTGGTCGGCGACGCGCGGATGAAAAACGACTGGCAGCTCGGCTTCGTCGGCTACGGCCTCACCTTCCCGGTCGACGACGACGATGACAAGGGGTCGGCGTTCGTCGTCAAGGCCGGGCTCTACCTCGACAGGATCAGCTTCGGCGCATCGGGGGCAAGCGACCTGACGTTCAACGGCGCGCCGTTCGCCGGCTACTACCAGAACTTCGACTACAGCTCGTCCGACCTCTATGTCGGCGTCAAGTCGGAACTCAACTATCTCTGGCAATGCAGGCCGACCCTGCAGTTCAGCGTCGGCGCCAACCTCTTCGCCGGCTACCACCGGGGAAGCGGCGACATCCGCCAGGAGACCGGCATCGGCGGCCCTGTGATCGTGCAGACCGACAGTTACCGCAAGTCGGACATGTTCGTCGGGGCGGGCCTCAGCGCCGGCGTGGAATGGCGGGTGTTTCCGAATGTGACGCTCGGCTCGACGGTCGCCGTCGATCTGGTTCCGGACCTGACGACCTATCGGGCGCCGCAGAATCCGAACGAACAGCCGGGCGGCTGGGAATCCGACACCTCGCTGCGCGTGAAGGCGGATATCCTGCGTATTCGGGCGACCTTCTGAGACAGGCTGGGGTCGCAGGAGCTCAGAACGCCTCCTTGAAGGTGACGATGGAGACCTCGCCTTCCAGCGCGCCCTGATAGGCGGAGGCGTGCGGCTCTTCTTCGGGGATACCGTCCATGTCGCCGATCTGGTCCAGCTCGACCTCGGCATAGCCTTCGGCCGCGACCGCCTCCAGCGCCTTGCGGACGGCCGAATCGTCGTCGGGAGCGACCAGGAAGATGTGGATGCCCTCGGATTCGCCGCCTTTTCTGCGGAAAACCCGTCCAGTGATGATCGTCACATGCGGTTCATCGTTGTCGTTCATGCTGGTGATTCCCGTCCGGCGGCGCCAAACCGCGTCTTAGGCCGTGATTTTGGCATGACCGCGTCGTCCGCGACAGCAGGGTAGCGCGCATAATCTGTTGATTTGGCGCAGGTTCGGGCAAGTTTGCGTCTTCTGGCTCTGGAATGGCCGCGCGGGGAAGAAAGTCGGGCCGCGGGGTTGACTGAAAGCCGGTCTGCCAGTATTACCCGCGCCAACCGAGCCGATGTGAGGCTGTCTGTTTCGGGGCGACGCGCCCTGGATCAGGTCTCAAACAGGGTTCCTACTACGAGCGAAATACATTTCCGGCGTGCATGAAGCGGATCCCGCTTCCTCTGCGTTTGTTCGGGCAAGACCGCGGCAAGCGGTTGTTGCCCGATATTGCGTGTGGAAATGACACTGCACTGGGCCGCGTCGTCGGCTTGCGACGGAATTAGAGACACGAGGGTTTTAATGCCTACCGTAAACCAACTGATCCGCAAGCCGCGCACCGCGCCGGTGAAGCGCAACAAGGTCCCGGCCATGCAGCAGAACCCGCAGAAGCGGGGCGTCTGCACGCGCGTCTACACGACGACGCCGAAGAAGCCGAACTCGGCGCTGCGCAAGGTTGCGAAGATCCGCCTGGTCAATGGCTTCGAGGTCATCGGCTACATCCCGGGCGAGGGTCACAACCTCCAGGAACACTCGGTGGTGATGATCCGCGGCGGCCGCGTCAAGGATCTTCCGGGCGTTCGCTACCACATCATCCGCGGCGTGCTCGACACCCAGGGTGTCAAGAACCGCAAGCAGCGCCGTTCGAAGTACGGCGCGAAGCGTCCGAAGTAAGATTTTCCGGCACAGGCCTGAACGCCGCCCGCCAGAGTTGAGAGACGAGAGACATGTCCCGACGCCATTCTGCTGAAAAACGCGAAGTCAACCCGGATCCCAAGTTCGGCGACCTCGTCGTCACGAAATTCATGAACGCCGTCATGATGCACGGCAAGAAATCGACCGCCGAGACGATCGTCTACGGCGCGCTGGATCAGGTCCAGAGCAAGACCAAGCAGGAGCCGGTCACGGTCTTCCATCAGGCGCTCGACAATGTCGCGCCGCATGTCGAAGTCCGCTCGCGCCGCGTCGGCGGCGCCACCTACCAGGTTCCGGTCGACGTCCGCGTCGAGCGCCGGCAGGCGCTGGCCATCCGCTGGCTGATCACCGCGGCGCGCGCCCGCAACGAAACCACCATGGTCGAGCGCCTGTCGGGCGAACTCATGGACGCGGCCAACAACCGCGGCACCGCCGTCAAGAAGCGCGAAGACACGCACCGGATGGCGGAAGCCAACCGCGCGTTCGCGCATTACCGCTGGTAATTCCGGCGCGATAGAGAGCAAGAGGCACCTTCCATGGCGCGCGAATACAAAATCGAAGACTACCGAAATTTCGGTATCATGGCGCATATCGACGCCGGCAAGACCACGACCACGGAGCGCGTGCTCTATTACACGGGCAAGTCGCACAAGATCGGCGAAGTCCATGACGGCGCCGCGACCATGGATTGGATGGAGCAGGAGCAGGAGCGCGGCATCACGATCACGTCGGCCGCGACGACCACCTACTGGAAGGCGCGCGACGGCAATCTGCGCCGCTTCAACATCATCGACACGCCCGGCCATGTCGACTTCACCATCGAGGTGGAGCGCTCGCTTCGCGTTCTCGACGGCGCGATCGCGCTTCTCGACGCCAATGCCGGCGTCGAGCCGCAGACCGAGACCGTCTGGCGCCAGGCCGACAAGTATCATGTCCCGCGCATGATCTTCTGCAACAAGATGGACAAGATCGGCGCGGACTTCTACCGCTCCTACGAGATGATCGGCTCGCGCCTCGGCGCGCAGGCCGTCGTCATGCAGCTGCCGATCGGCGCCGAGACGGAATTCGTTGGCGTGGTCGACCTGGTCGAGATGAACGCGCTGGTATGGCGCGACGAGACGCTGGGCGCTGCCTGGGACGTCGTCGAGATCCCGGACGATCTCAAGGAAAAGGCCGCGCTCTATCGCGACAAGATGATCGAGGCCGCCGTCGAGATGGACGAGACGGCGCTCGAGAACTACCTCGAAGGCGTCATGCCGACGAATGACGAGATCCGCGCGCTGATCCGCAAGGGCACGATCGCGGTCAAGTTCTTCCCGATGTTCTGCGGTTCGGCCTTCAAGAACAAGGGCGTCCAGCCGCTGCTCGACGCCGTGGTCGACTACCTGCCGAGCCCGGTCGACGTTCCGCCGATCAAGGGCATCGATCCGAAGACCGACGCCGAACTCGTGCGCCTGCCGCTCGATGACGCGCCGCTCTCGATGCTGGCCTTCAAGATCATGAACGACCCGTTCGTCGGCTCGCTCACCTTCTGCCGCGTCTATTCGGGCAAGCTGTCGAAGGGCATCTCGCTGGAAAACACGGTGAAGGGCAAGAAGGAGCGCATCGGCCGCATGCTGCAGATGCACGCCAATTCGCGCGAGGATCTCGACGAGGCTTTCGCCGGCGACATCGTCGCGCTGGCCGGCCTCAAGGAAACCACCACGGGCGACACGCTGTGCGATCCGCTGAAGCCGGTCATCCTCGAGCGCATGGAATTCCCCGAGCCGGTCATCCAGATCGCGATCGAGCCGAAGACCAAGGGCGACCAGGAAAAGATGGGCCAGGCGCTCTATCGCCTCGCCGCCGAGGATCCGTCGTTCCGCGTCAAGACGGACGAGGAGTCGGGCCAGACCATCATCGCCGGCATGGGCGAACTGCATCTCGACATCATCGTCGACCGCATGCGCCGCGAGTTCAAGGTGGAAGCCACCGTCGGCGCGCCGCAGGTTGCCTACCGCGAGACCATCACGCGGGTGAAGGAAAAGGACTACACGCACAAGAAGCAGACCGGCGGCACGGGCCAGTTCGCCCGCGTCAAGATTGTCTTCGAGCCGAACCCGGACGGCGACGAGTTCAAGTTCGAGTCCAAGATCATCGGCGGTTCGATCCCGAAGGAATTCATCCCCGGCGTCGAAAAGGGCATTCTCAGCGTCCTGTCGTCGGGTCCGGTCGCGGGCTTCCCGATGCTGGGTGTCAAGGCGACGCTCATCGACGGCGCCTTCCACGACGTCGACTCGTCGGTTCTCGCCTTCGAAATCGCCGCGCGTGCCTGCTTCCGCGAAGCGGCCAAGGAGGCCGGCGCGCAGCTGCTCGAGCCGATCATGAAGGTCGAGGTCGTGACGCCGGAAGATTACGTCGGCAACGTCATCGGCGACCTGAACGGCCGTCGCGGCCAGATCCAGGGCCAGGAAAGCCGTGGTGTGGCGGTCGTCGTCAACGCCATGGTGCCGCTCGCCAACATGTTCAAATACGTCGACAATCTGCGTTCGATGTCGCAGGGCCGCGCCCAGTACACGATGCAGTTCGATCACTACGAACCGGTGCCAACCGCTGTGGCGCAGGAAATCCAGAAGAAATTCGCGTAATCCCAAGGGGTTACGACGGCAAGTTAGTTAAACGCCCCACCGGGCGAAAGAGAATGGAGGCCTCAGATGGCTAAGAGCAAGTTCGAGCGCAACAAGCCGCATGTGAACATCGGCACGATCGGTCACGTCGACCACGGCAAGACGTCGCTGACGGCTGCGATCACCAAGTATTTTGGCGAATACAATCGCTACGACCAGATCGACGCGGCACCCGAGGAGAAGGCGCGCGGCATCACGATCTCGACGGCGCATGTCGAATACGAGACGGCGGCGCGCCACTACGCGCATGTCGACTGCCCCGGCCACGCCGACTATGTGAAGAACATG
>JAUYMV010000620.1 GCA_030698645.1 Mesorhizobium sp. | reverse complement strand
CCTGAACGGGCTCAAGGCGGTCGAATCTGTCGGCCGGCTCGGCTCGCTCCAGCGCGCCGCGGACGAGCTTGGCGTGTCGCCGGGCGCCGTCAGCCAGCATCTCATTCGCGCCGAAAGGCAGCTCGGGCGCCCCGTCTTCGCGCGCACGCCCCGCGGCCTCGTCGCGACCCAGTTCGGCGCCCGCCTGCTTGCCCGTCTTTCCGCCGGCTTCGGCGAAATCGACGCCGCGCTGGCGCTTGCCGAAGACGACCGCGACCGCGCGCTGACCGTCTCGGTCGCGCCCGTGCTGGCGTCGAAATGGCTGGTGCCCCGCCTCGCCCGCTTCCGCGCCGCCCACCCCGACATCCGCATCCGCATCGATGCGACCGTCGAGCTTGCCGATCTGGATAGCTCCGACATCGATCTGGCGTTGCGCGTCGGCCGCGGAGCGTGGCCGGGCGTTCGGCTGAAGAAGCTTCTCAGGCAGGAGATCTTCCCGGTCTGCGCGCCCACGCTCGCCGGTCAGCTTCGGCATCCGGCCGACGTCACCAACGCCCCGATCGTGCTCGATGCCGGATCGCCCGGCAGTTGGGACGCCTGGCTCGCGCCTTTCGGTCTCGCCGAAAGCGATCTGCGCCCGGCCGACAGCTTCACCGACGCCGCGCTCTGCCTCGACGCCGCGATTGCCGGCCAGGGCGTCATGCTCGCCTGGCAGACGCTCGCCGCCGACGCCCTCGCCGCCGGCCTGCTGGTCGCGCCGTTCCCCGCCGCCGTGGACACCGGCAATGCCTACTACGCCGTCACTTCCATGGCCCGGCCGGACAGCCCGCGCGTCAAGTCGTTCGTCGCCTGGGTGGAAGCAGAGATGGCGGCGACGGCCAAGGCATTCGCATAGGCAGCGCCAGCGCTGCGCATTGAAAAGCGCATCAGATGATGCTAGATTTGATGCACAAAGGAGATGCGACATGCGCACGACCGTGACTTTGGACGATGAACTCGTCCGCCGCGCCGAGGAAATGACCGGGATCAAGGAAAGGTCGGCACTGTTGCGCGAGGCGTTGACGGCCCTTATCCAGCGCGAAGCCGCGCATCGGCTGGCGAAGCTCGGCGGCAGCGACCCCAACGCATGGATCCCGGAACGGAGACGCTTCGATTGATTCTCCTCGATTCGTCCGTGTGGATGGATCACCTGCGTGCCAAGGTGGAGCCCGTCACCATGCTTCTCGAGCGGAACCAGATCGCGATACACCCGTTCGTAGTGACGGAAATCGCACTCGGCTCGATCGCCAACCGCGCCAGAGTGCTTTGGCTCCTTCAAAAACTACCCGGCGTCCCCAAGGCGCGCGATGACGAAGTGCTTGACCTCATCGATCGCGAAAGACTCTTCGGGTCCGGGATCGGCTTTGTCGATGCCCATCTTCTGGCATCGGCCCGCCTTGCGGGGATACCGCTTTGGACCATGGACAAGAAATTGAATACTGCGGCGGAACGGCTTGGCGTCGCATTTGCCGCCAAGCTTCACTGACCATCGACACCCGCTCGCCACATTTTTCGCCTATGATTCCGCTTCACAAGAAGGACCCAAGGGAGAAACCCCGATGAAGGAATTTCACTGCGGATCGCTGGTGCCGGGCTGCGACTGGCACACGCGCAACGAGCAGGAAGCCGAAGTCATGCGCCGCGCCGTCGACCACATGCGCCAGGCGCATGGAGAGACGGTTATCCGCGAGACGATGATCGACGCGATCCGCTCGCGCATCGAGAAGGTCCGCGCCGCGGCCTGATCGCCTTTCGGCGCGCCGGCGAGGCGCGGACGCAATGTTGCGTCCCGCCCGCCGTCCTAGACAGCGGGTGAGGCGCCGCCCCCCGCTAGCAGATCGCCTGCGCGCTTGAGCAGCGCGTCGCGGTCGAGCGCGAAGCCCGACTCGACCCATTCCGCCTCGAGCGCTTTCAGCGTGTCCCCCATCGTCTTGCCTTCGGCCGCGCCGATGCGCTTGAGATCTGCCCCGGCCAGCGGAAATCTCGGACGCTGCCAGGAACCTGCGAATTTCAGCAGGCGTCCGTATCCGCCGGCGCCCTCCATCGCCTTGTCGCTCGCCGCCGCCTGGCCGCGAGCGGCGGCAAGCCCGAGCATCAGGCGGTCGCGCAAGCCGGCCGCGTTGCCCGTGTAAAGTCGTTTCGCGAAGACCGCCTCCGACATGTC
>JAUYMV010000598.1 GCA_030698645.1 Mesorhizobium sp. | reverse complement strand
GGGGCCTGACCCTCGCCGGTGAAGCGTTTCATCCAGATGCGGTCGGCGACGAGGATGTGGTTGAGCGTTCCGCACATCGATTTGAAGACCGCGCCGGTGTCGCGCTCGAACTCGTCCGCCCGCAGCGCGCCCGCGGCTTCGTAGAGCCTGGCATTCGCCCATGAATTATAGGCGGCGAACATCCGGAAATGCTGCTTCATGGACTTCCCCTCCCGCGCACGACGAGTCAGATTGCGCCGCAACAGATAGCTGTCCGCCGGAGCCGCGCCAATGACCATTCTGCTCTACGAACTCGTCGGCGCCGACCCGGCCCGACCTTTCAGCCCGCATTGCTGGAAGACGGCGCTCTCGCTGGCGCACAAGGGGCTCGAATACCAGTCCTGTGCAACGCCTTTCGGTGCGGTGCCGGGCGTCGAGGCAGGGGCGTCCAAGACCGTCCCGGTCATCCGCGACGGCGACAGGGTGGTCGCCGATTCCTTCGACATCGCGCTCTATCTGGAGGACACCTACCCGGACAGGCCGTCGCTCTTCGGCGGCGAGGGCGGCCGGGCAATGGCGCGTTTCATCGAGCGCTGGTCGCAACTGACCGTCCACCCGTTTCTCGGCGCCGCCGCGTTGACGGACATCCATGCCCGCCTTGCGCCCGACGACCAGGCCTATTTCCGCGCCAGCCGCGAAAAGCGCTACGGTAAGCCGCTGGAAGAGGTGAGCGCCGGTCGCGACGCGGGCCTCGCCGCCTTTCGCGCCGGCCTCGAGCCGCTGCGCAGCATGTTGTCCTACCAGCCGTTCCTCGGCGGCGCTTCGCCGCTCTATCCTGACTACATCGTGGCCGGCGCCTTCCAGTGGGTGCGCGTGATCTCGCCCTTCGTGTTCCTCGAACCGGGCGATCCGGTCGCCGCGTGGTTCGAGCGCTGTCTCGACCTGCATGGCGGGCTGCTGCGCCGTGTGCCGCGCGCGGTCTGACATTCACCGGTCGTCCGGGCCTTGGCAATTCGGGGGGCGGCTTGTATAGAGCCGCAACTTTCCCGAACACCAATGAACGAAGGACCACCCATGGCCGTTGAACGCACATTTTCCATGATCAAGCCGGACGCGACCAGGCGCAATCTGACCGGCGCCGTCACCAAGATGCTCGAGGATGCCGGCCTGCGCGTCGTCGCGTCGCGCCGCGTCTGGATGAGCCGCCGCGAGGCCGAGGGCTTCTACGCCGTTCACAAGGAGCGTCCGTTCTTCGGCGAACTGGTCGATTCGATGTCGTCCGGCCCGACGGTCGTCCAGGTGCTGGAAGGCGAGAACGCGATCGCCCGGAATCGGGAAGTGATGGGCGCGACCAATCCGGCCAATGCCGATGAAGGCACCATCCGCAAGACCTTCGCCCTGTCGATCGGCGAAAACACCGTGCACGGCTCGGACGCGCCCGCGACCGCCGCCGAGGAAATCGCCTACTGGTTTTCGGGCACCGAAATCGTCGGCTGATTCAAAGCCGCGGCAAACGCCGCGAAGCAATTGATGGAATGCGAGAAAGCCGGGCTGTGTCCCGGCTTTTTCATGCCGACTGGCGCTGTTCCCCGGCATCGATGGTCCTGAAGGCGCCATTGGTCTTGCGCGCCAGTTCCAGGAAGGCAGGGGCCGGAACCGCCGGGCTGTAGAGGTAGCCCTGATAGAGGTCGCAACCGAACGATTTCAGGAAGGCCTCCTGCCGCTCGTTCTCGACATGCTCCGCAACCGCGACGAGCCCCAGCGTCTCCGCCATGGCGAGGATTGTCCGCACCAGCGCGCGGTCGCTTTCCTTGGTCTCGATGTCGGCGACGAAACTGCCGTCGATCTTGACTTCGTCGAAGGGCAACTGACGCAGGCATGCGAGCGAGGAATAGCCGGTGCCGAAATCGTCGAGCGAAAAACTGACGCCAAGTCGCTTCAGCCGGTGCATCCGGCACGCGGTGTCGGCATGATTGTCGGCCATGACGTGTTCGGTGAACTCGAGCGTCAGCTTTGTCGGGTCGATCCCGCCGATGAGGCCCTCGATGTGCGGCAGGAAGTCGGCGCTCCCGAACGATTTCACGGACACGTTGATCGAAAGGCGGATATCCGACATGGCCGCATCGGCCTGCCATTCGCAGAGTGCGGCGATGCCCTTGGCGAGGACGAGCTTGCCGAGTTCGTTGATCAGTCCGGACTGCTCGGCCAGCGGGATGAATTGGTCCGGGGCGATGATGCCTTTTTCGGGATGGTACCAGCGCACCAGCGCTTCGGCGCCGCACACGCGGCCAGCGCGGTCCATTTGCGGCTGGAAATGGAGTTGGAACTGGTCCTGAACCAGCGCCGCCCGCAAATCCGTCAGCATCGCATAGCGCTCGGATTCGCGCAGCATGGCGGCTGGGTCGAAGATCGCCATGGCGTTTCGACCAGCGCCCTTCGCCTTGTACATCGCGATGTCGGCCCGCTTCAGTATCTCGTCGACCCGCGCCTCCGTGCCGTCGTAGAGGACGACGCCGACGCTGGCGGATGCCTGGTGCTGGATCGCGCCGACTTCGAAGACGCTGCCGAGTTCGGTGAGAACTTGGCCGGCAATGGTGATCGCGCGGGCGGAAGCGGTCGCCTCATCGACGCCGGCGTCCTCGATCACCACCACGAATTCGTCGCCGCCGATCCGCGCCACGAGATCGTCCGCGCGCACGCATGATTTGAGGCGTTTTGCGACCTGCACCAGGTAGGCATCGCCGACGTCGTGGCCCTGCGTGTCGTTCAGCGTCTTGAAGTTGTCGAGGTCGATGAAAAGCAGCGCGCCGCGCCGGCCGTGGGCGCGGCATTTCGGCAGGGTCAGGGCCAGCCGGTCGAGCAGCATGCGCCGGTTGGGCAGCCGGGTCAGCGGATCGAAATAGGCAAGCTGGCGGATTTCGATTTCCTGCCGCTTGCGGATCGAAATGTCGGATGTATAGCCATGCCAGATCACGCCATCGGCCACCCGCTCGGGCTCGGCGGTGGCGCGAACCCACTTTTCGACGCCGTCGACGGTGCGTATGCGGAACTCGTGGTCCCAGCCGGTATGCGTGCGGAAGCATTCGCGCAGCGAATTGTCATAGCTCTCGCGGTCCTCCTCGGCGATCAGACGGGTAAACATCTTCACGTCGGAGAGCGGCTGGTCCTCCGGAATGCCGGTGAGCCGGTGGAAGCCGCGGCTGAGATAGGTGATCGTGAACTTGCCGCTTGTGTCGCGCTTGTACTGGAAAAGTCCGCCGGGAATCTGGTTGATCAGCTTCTTGTAGTGTTCTTCCAGCTTCAGCCGCTTGACCGTCTCCGTAATCTCGCGGACCGAGCCCTCGTAGAACATCGGCTTGCCCGTCCGCTTGTCGCGCACGATGCGCGCCGATTCGGTGATCCAGATGCGCTCGCGGGTCTTGTGGCGGTAGATTTCGGAAATGAAGTCGACGACCGAGCCGTCGCGATGCAGCAGGCGGCGGAACTCCTCGCGTCGGGCGGGATCGACATACCACTCCATGGCGATGTCGGTGACGCCCGACAGCATCTCCGACAGGCTGGAATAGCCGTTGAGCTGCACGAGCGCGCGGTTGGCGCGCAGTTGCCTGCCATCCAGCGTGGAGCGGTAGATGCCCTCCGAAAGGTTTTCGATCAGTTCTCGGTTGTTGTCGCGATCCTCGTCGGATGACAGCCGGAGCCGGCGGTAGCGCATGACCGACGCGCACAGCATGACCAAAAGAACGCAGACGACCGCGATCAGAGCCAGGGTGCCGGGGGCCATGTCGATGAGGATATTTGAACTGGTCTGCATCTCTGCCGCATCGTGAATTTGCCGATGCGACGCTAGGTCATCGCCGTTGCGAAAGGGCTAAGCGGCCCGACAAACAGGCGACATCCTTAACGTCGCCTTACCGGCGTCAGGCGTCGGGTTCGACGCCCCAGCGGACGAGCGCGGCGTCGTCCGTTTCCTTGGCGTCGACCCAGTCTCCGGTGGTCGCGTCGATGCGATGCTGCTTCTTCCAGAAGGGCGCCCGGGACTTCATGAAATCCATCAGGAAGGACGCCGCGTCGAACGCCGCATGACGGTGCGCCGAGGCGGCGATGACGAGAACGATGTTCTCGCCCGGGCGAATCTTGCCGACGCGATGGATCGCCGTGATGCCCGTGACCGGCCAGCGGCGCATCGCCTCGCCGGCGATTCGGCGGATCTCGGCTTCCGCCATGCCGGGGTAGTGCTCGAGTTCCAGCGCCGACAGCGCGCCGTCCTCGCTCCGGCAGAGGCCGGTGAAGGTCACCACGGCGCCGACATCGGCGCGCCCCTTTGTCAGCCGCGCGATTTCGGCCGCGATGTCGAAATCGGCCTCCTGGATGCGCACGTCCGGGGCGTCCGGCCGCATCGCCTCAGCCACCCGTCATCGGTGGAAACAGCGCGATCTCGCGCGCGCCGCCGATGGCTTCGTCATGGTCGGCATGCTCCTCGTCAAGCGCCGCGCGGATCACGCCCGGCACCTGGAAAGCAGCCTCATATTCCTCGCCAAGGGTCGAGAGATGGGCGAT
>JAUYMV010000309.1 GCA_030698645.1 Mesorhizobium sp. | reverse complement strand
TCGATCCCGACGCTGATGATGTTCAAGGGCGGCGAAGTGGCCGACATCAAGGTCGGCGCCGCGCCGAAGACCGCGCTCACTCACTGGATCACCAGCAACGTCGCCTGAACGGCACAATGGCGAAATTTCAAAGGCCCGGCGCATGCGCCGGGCCTTTTTCGCGCCGCGCCGCTCTCCGGAGTCTGGTCCTTCTATGCCGACCCGCGCCGTAGGAGACTGCGGCTCCCTCCAGGAGAGCGACATGACCGGATCAGCCAAGGCCACCGTCTTCATTGACAACGAGCGGGTGATCGTCACCGAATACCGCTTCCAGCCCGGCGACAACACCGGCTGGCACCGGCACGGCCACGACTATGTCATCGTGCCGCTGGCGGACGGCAAGGTGAAGCTGCTGACGGCGCAGGGCGAAGGCTTCGGCGAGATGAAGCAGGGCGTGCCCTATTTCCGCAAGGCGGGCGTCGAGCACGACGTGATCAACGCCAATGACGGCGAATACGCCTTCATCGAGATCGAGCTGAAATAGGACGGCTCAGACCGGCGGCGTGCCATTGAGGCGCAGCACCTCGCCTGCGAGGTAGAGCGAGCCGACGATCAGGATGCGCGGCGGCGTCTCGCCGACTTCCCAGCTGTCGCGCAGTAGCATCAGCGCATTCTCGACCGAGGCGACCGGCTCGGCGGAAAGGCCGGCATCGATCGCCCGTGCGGCGAGTTCGGCGTTCGGGACGCCCGCCTCGCTCATCGAGACGGGAACCGTGAAGACGTGCCGCACCATGCCTTCGAAGGCGCGGAAAAAATTGGTCTGGTCCTTGGTCGAGATCATGCCGCAGATCATGAAGAGCTGCCGCGAGAAGCGCTCCTCCTGCTCGGCAAGCGCCTCGGATATGACCAGGCCGGCGCCGGGATTGTGGCCGCCGTCGAGCCAGATTTCGGAGCCCTTGGGCGCCAGCGCCACGAGCTTTCCGGCCGCCAGCCGCTGCATGCGGCCGGGCCACTCGACCGCCTGCATGGCCCGGTCGACCTCGCGGTTGCCGATCGGAAAGCCGGCTGCCTTGACGGTGGCGATGGCCGCCGCGGCGTTGGCGAACTGGTGGCGGCCAGGCAGGCGCGGCGGGGTAAGGTCCATCAACCCGTCCTCGTCCTGGTAGATCAGCCGCCCGTTTTCGCCATGCGCCATGAAGTCCTGGCCGTAGACGAGCACCGGCGCGCCGAGCCGTTCGGCGGTTTCGACGATGACGTCGCGGGCAAGCTCGCTTTCCTGGGCGCCGACGATCACCGGGACGCCGCGCTTGATGATACCGGCCTTTTCCGCCGCGATCAGCTCGACCCGGTCGCCGAGATAGGCCTCGTGATCGAGCGAGACCGGCATGATGGCGCAGGCCACCGGTCGCGCGATGACGTTGGTGGCGTCGAAGCGGCCGCCGAGGCCGACCTCGATGATCGCGGCGTCGGCGGGATGCTCGGAAAACAGCAGGAAGGCGACGGCCGTCAGGATCTCGAAGACGGTGATCGTCTCGCCCGCATTGGCCTCGCCGACGCGGATGATGGCTTCGGCCAGGACCTCGTCGGCGACGAACTTGCCGCCGCCCGGCGCCGCCAGCCGGTAGCGCTCGTGCCAGTGGACGAGATGCGGCGAGGTGTGGACGTGAACGGTCAGCCCGGCGGCCTCGAGCAGCGCGCGCGAAAAGGCCGCCGTCGAGCCCTTGCCGTTGGTCCCGGCGATGTGGATGACAGGCGGCAGCCGGTCCTGCGGGTTGCCGAGGCGGCCGAGCAGGCGCGTGATGCGGCCGAGCGAAAGGTCGAAGCCTTTCGGGTGCAGCGTCATCAGCCGCTCGATCTCGCGTTCCGCCGCGCTTTTCGTCATCGGAGCAATGCTTTCCCTGCGCATGGAGACCACAACGCGAAACTTCCGCCAATATGGGTTGGATCGGCGCGAAGTCTACGCGCCGGTGCGAACTTCCGACGCGGGTGCCAGCGCCATCGGCGCGTCCGGCTGCGCCATGGTGGCCGGGACGTGCATTAGGATCTTCAGGAGCCGCGCGACCGTCGCCTTCATGTCGAGGCGCGAGACGACGAGGTCGACCATGCCGTGCTCCATCAGATATTCGGCGCGCTGGAACCCCTCGGGCAGCTTTTCGCGGATGGTCTGCTCGATAACGCGCGGTCCGGCGAAGCCGATCAGCGCGCCGGGCTCGGCGATGTGGATGTCGCCGAGCATCGCGTAGGAGGCGGTGACGCCGCCGGTGGTCGGGTTGGTCAGCACCACGATGTAGGGCAGGCCCGCCTCCTTGAGGCGTTCGACGGCGACCGTCGTGCGTGGCAGCTGCATCAGCGACAGGATGCCTTCCTGCATGCGCGCGCCCCCGGACGCGGCGAACAGCACCATGGGCCGCCGTTCGGCCACCGCCGTCTCGAAGGCGCGGATGATGGCGTCGCCCGCCGCCATGCCGAGCGAGCCGCCCATGAAGGAGAAATCCTGCACGGTGACCATGACCGGCAGGCCTTCGATGGTGCCGCGCGCATTGACGATGGCGTCTTCCAGGCCGGTCTTGGACTTGGCGTCGCGCAGACGATCAATGTAGCGCTTCTCGTCGCGGAAACGCAGCGGGTCGGTGGCGACCTTGGGATTTTCCAGCATCGTGTAGACGCCGTCATCCATGAAGAAGCGCAGCCGGTCCTTGGCCGAAATTTTCATATGATGGCCGGACGAGGGGATGACGTACTGGTTTTCCTCGAGTTCCTTGTGGAACACCATCTCGCCGCTCTCGGGATCTTTGATCCAGAGATTTTCCGGCATGTCGCGCCGTCCGAGCATCGAATTGATCTTCGGCCGGACGTAGTTGGTGATCCAGTTCATGGACGAAGCTCCCGTTCGGGCAGGACTGTGGCGAAACTATTCGGCGGCAGCAAGGCGGGCCGCGCGGACGCCCGCTGCCAGGCCGGAGACCAGCGTCGCCACGGCTTCGGCCGGATCGGCGAGCTTTTCGCCGTGCGGGCCGAGCACGTTGGCCACCGCGTTGACGATCGCCGTGCCGACCACGACGCCATCGGCCGAGGCGCCGATGATGCGCGCCTGCTCGGCGGTCTTGACGCCGAAACCGACGCAGACAGGCAGGTCGGTGTGGCTCTTGATGCGCTTCACGGCGTCGGCGACCTTGCCGGTATCGGCGAGCGCTGACCCAGTGATGCCGGTCATCGAGACGTAGTAGACGAACCCGGACGTGTTCTGCAGCACCTTGGGCAGGCGCTTGTCGTCGGTGGTCGGCGTCGCCAGGCGGATGAAATTGATGCCGGCGCGCACGGCGGGCAGGCAGAGCTCCTCGTCCATCTCGGGCGGCAGGTCGACGACGATCAGCCCGTCAATGCCGCTGTCCACAGCGTCGGCGAGGAAGCGGTCGACGCCGTAGACGTAGATCGGGTTGTAGTAGCCCATCAGGACGATCGGCGTCTCGTTGTCCCCGGCGCGGAACGCGCGCGCCATCGCGAGCGTCTTGACCAGCGTCTGGCCGGCCTTCAGCGCGCGCAGCCCGGCCGCCTGGATCGCCGGGCCGTCGGCCATCGGGTCGGAGAACGGCATGCCGAGCTCGATGACGTCGCTGCCCGCCTTCGGCAGCGCCTTCATGATCGACAGCGAGGTCTCGTAGTCGGGATCGCCGCCCATGAAATAGGTGACGAGCGCCGGGCGTCCCTCGGCCTTGAGCTTTGCCATGCGGCGGTCGATGCGGGTGGTCATATCTGAATTCCTTCAAGCATCGGAATCGCTAGAATCGTTGGCCCCGCGCTGATCGCGGATACGGATGATTTCGATCCGGTCGGTATTCACTCGATAAATGTAGGCAAACGGCGTTCGCCGGATGCTGTAAATGCGCAGTTCAGCGTCCAGAGCCCGACCCGCATAGGGATTTTCCTCAAGTACCGCAACTGCATTGGCGAAGTGCACGTCGGCTCGGTCGGCTCCTGCAGGAAAAAAGTTTCTTGAAAGTAGACGCGCAACCACTCGATGTCGTCGTTGCAGGATTCGAGGAAGACAACGATCATTTCCGTCGTGGGCCGAAATCCAGATCCGGCTCGGGCGGCGGGAGTTCGTTGTCCGATCCCCAGCTGCCGATCCAGCGCAGCATCGCTTCCGAAGAGATGAACTTGCCCTCGTCGGCCTCTCCAACGCGTTGCCGAAGCAGGTTCCGCTCATCGTCCCTGGCGCGCAGATAGACCTGAATGGCCTTGTCTGCGAGTTCGTCGGGGGACTCGTCGGACCTGCCGGCTTCGCGCTCCAATCGCAGTTTTGTCGCTATGGAAATCGACACAGTGGAAGACATCGTCTGGACCCGTGCTTTGTCGGTTCGGTCAGGAATCTTACATCCCTTGTCGGGCGCCTTAAAGCTCCATCCCCAAAATCTTCCCCACCGTGAAGATGTCCTTGTCGCCGCGGCCGCAGAGATTCATGACGATGATCTTGTCCTTGCCCATCGTTGGCGCGCGCTTCATGACCTCGGCGAGCGCGTGACTGGGCTCCAGCGCCGGAATGATGCCTTCGAGCCGGGTGAGCAGTTGGAAGGCTTCGAGCGCCTCGGTGTCCATGATCGGCACGTAGTCGACGCGGCCGGATTCCTTCAGCCAGGAGTGCTCGGGTCCGATGCCCGGATAGTCGAGCCCGGCCGAGATCGAGTGGCCGTCCTTGATCTGGCCATCGGCGTCCTGCAGCAGATAGGTGCGGTTGCCGTGCAGCACGCCTGGCGATCCGGCGGTCAGCGAGGCGCAATGCTCGTCGCCCTCCAGCCCCTTGCCGCCGGCCTCGACGCCGACGATCTGCACGGAGCGGTCGTCGAGGAAGGGATGGAACAGGCCGATTGCGTTGGAGCCGCCGCCGACGGCGGCGACCAGCATGTCGGGCAGGCGGCCTTCGGCGGCCAGCATCTGTTCCCTGGCCTCGCGGCCGATCACCGACTGCAGCTCGCGCACGATCTCCGGATAGGGATGCGGACCGGCGGCGGTGCCGATCATATAGTAGGTGTCGTCGACATTGGTGACCCAGTCGCGCAGCGCCTCGTTCATGGCGTCCTTCAGCGTGCCGTGGCCGGACGTCACCGGCACCACCTCGGCGCCGAGAAGCTTCATGCGGAAGACGTTGGGCGACTGCCGCTCGACGTCGGTGGCGCCCATATAGACGATGCAGGGCAGGCCGAAGCGCGCCGCGACCGTCGCCGACGCGACTCCGTGCTGGCCGGCGCCGGTCTCGGCGATGATGCGGGTCTTGCCCATCCGCTTGGCGAGCAGGATCTGGCCGAGGCAGTTGTTGATCTTGTGCGAGCCGGTGTGGTTCAGCTCGTCGCGCTTGAAGTAGATTTTCGCACCGCCCCCGAGGCCCTTCGCCGAGGAAACCTCACGAAGATGCTCGGTCAGCCGCTCGGCGAAATAGAGCGGCGACGGCCGGCCGGTGTAGTGCGTGTTGAGGTGCTCCAGCTCCGCCTTGAACGACGGGTCGGTCTTGGCAATGTCCCAATGCGCCTGCAGGTCGAGGATCAGCGGCATCAGCGTCTCGGCGACGAAGCGGCCGCCGAAGATGCCGAACATACCCTGCTCGTCGGGTCCGGTGCGGAAGGAATTGGGCTCGGTCGGCTTGTTCATCGGGAAATCCTGAACTGGGGACGGGTCTGGGGACAGACTGCTTTCTAGCCCCTTGCGGGACCTCGGAGAGGCATATGCCCTTCGGGGGCAAAAAGTAAACTGTCCGAGGCGTCCCGTCAGCCCCGCGCGGCGCGCACGGCGGCGAAAAACGCCGCGATCAGGCCGACATCCTTGACGCCCGGCGCCAATTCGACGCCCGACGACACGTCGATTCCGGGCGGATTGGCGATGCGCAAGGCGTCTGCGACGTTGCCGGCGTTGAGACCGCCCGACAGCAGATAGTCGAGGCCGGGATCGAGCGCGGCGAGCAGACGCCAGTCGAACGACACGCCGTTGCCGCCGGGCAGGTCCGATCCGGCCGGCGGCTTGGCATCAAGCAGCAGCCGGTCGGCGATGTTCGCGTAGGCGGCGACATGCAGCAAGTCGGCCGAGGCGCTGATCGACAGCGCCTTCATGACGGGCAGTTTGTAGCGCTCGCGCACCTCGCCTACCCGCGCCGGCGTCTCGTGTCCGTGCAACTGCAGCATGTCCGGCTGCATGGCCGCGACGATGCCGTCGAGGAACGCGTCGTCGGCATCGACCGTCACCGCGACCGCCTGCGCGCGACCGGCAGCCGCCTCACGCAACCGCCTGGCAAGCTCGGGCGTCACATTTCGCGGGCTTTTGGGGAAAAAGATGAAGCCGACATGCGTCGCGCCGCCGTCGAGCGCGGCGGCCACGGTTTCCGGCGTCGACAGGCCGCATATCTTGATGTCGAGGGGCATGGGGCGGGAAATCGCATGAAACGGGGTATCGAGTCGAGGAGAGCTTTCTTCGCCCCGTTCTACGGGGAGAAGATGCCGGCAGGCAGATGAGGGGCCACCGGTGACTTTTGAACGTTTTGGCTGCACCTCATCCAGCCCTTCGGGGCACCGGGGTCGAGCCGACGGTCTCGACCCGTCCTCCGGACTCCCGTGAATGGGGAGAAGAAGAGCTCACTCAAACCTGATCGCCTGCAGCGCGCCGCCGTTCTTCTTCAGCCAGGCCTTGCAGCGCTCGGTGTCGGGCGCGAGTTCCTTGCACAGCTTCCAGAATTTCGGCCCGTGGTTCATCTCCTTCAGATGCGCCACTTCGTGCGCGACGAGGTAGTCGATCACCGGCTTCGGCGCCATCATGATGCGCCAGGAGAAGGCGAGGTTACCGTCCGAGGTGCAGGAGCCCCAGCGGCTGGTGGTGTCCTTGAAGCGCACCGACTTGGCGCGCCGGCCGATGGTCGTCGTGTGCTTCAGCACCAGCGCCTCGATGTCGCGCTTGGCCTCGCGCTTGAGGAAATCGGCGATGCGGCGCGGCAGGTGGACGCGCTCGCCATGCACCAGAAGCGCGGGCTCGCCGTCGACCACCGCGACGGAGACGCTGCCGCGCTTGGACGATTCGTGCACGACCAGATGCGGCACACCGCGCACCGGCACCTTTATGCCGGGGCGCACCTGCGGCCGGTCCGGCACCTTGGCGAGCCGCTGCTCCAGCCAGCCCTGATGGCGATCCAGGAAGCGGTCGACCTCGCGCGGCGCGACACCCGGCGGGATCGTCACGCGCAGGCCCTGTCCGCCCGGGTCGATGCGCAGCGTCAGTCGCTTGGCGCGGCCGTTCTCGACGATGCGCAGCGGCAGCGTGCGGCCGGCGACGTCGTAGTGACGTTCGAGCGGCGTCTGGGGGCGGCGGGGCTCCGCCTTCTTGAGCAATCCGAAAACCATGGAACGGGACACTATGCGATTCGCGGCCGGGGTGAACAAAAGAAAAACGCGATAGCGCGGTTGAGGGGTCGCGCGATCGGCCGTCGACAGTCTGTAGCGGCTGCCAGTTGGGCAGACGCCGACACAGAACGAAAAACGGCGCCGGGTGAGCGGCGCCGTTCTGTCCTCGTCATGGTCGGGCCGATCAGACCTCGTCGAGCAGGCCCGCCGAGCCCTTGCCGCC
>JAUYMV010000584.1 GCA_030698645.1 Mesorhizobium sp. | reverse complement strand
GATGTCGACGAAGTAGCCGTCGGCGACGAAGGCGGTGTTGACCGCGCCGATCGTGTCGGCGGCGTCCCGCGCGCCGAGCGCCGGCCCGAACGAGCCATCGATCAACATGTCGGCCAGCCGCGTGACTGTCGCGCCGTCGATGCGGGCGCCGACGCCGGCGACGCCGTTCAGCACCGGGAGGACGACCGATCCATCGATCAGCGGTCCCTGGGTCTTGGCATGCAGCGCCGGGTCGAAATCCGGCACGGCCGTCAGGAGCCGGCGCAGATCCGTGTAGTGCCAGGCCTCGATATGGCGCGTCGGCAGGCCGGTCTTGATCAGTTCGATCGCGTCGTCGCGCTTCAGCGCGATCGCCGCGTCGCCTGGCAGATCCGAGACGCGCTCGCCGAACGCCGCGACGAGCGCCGTCTCGGCCTGGGTCCGCTGGGGGGCTGCGCGCATGTTCATCACGACCACCTATGCCGCCTCGTCGATGATGCCGGCATAGCCGTTCTGCTCCAGTTCGAGCGCCAGCGCCTTGTCGCCGGTCTTGATGACCTGGCCGCGATAGAGCACGTGCACGGTGTCCGGCACGATCAGTTCGAGCAGGCGCTGGTAGTGCGTGATGACGATGATGGCGCGGTCCGGCGAGCGCAGCGCGTTGACGCCGTCGGACACGATCTTCAGCGCGTCGATGTCGAGGCCGGAATCGGTCTCGTCGAGCACGCAGAGTTTCGGCTCCAGCAGCTTCATCTGCAGGATTTCGGCGCGCTTCTTCTCGCCGCCGGAAAATCCGACATTGAGCGGGCGCTTGAGCATGGCGAAGTCCATGCTGAGGCTTGCCGCCGCTTCCTTGACCCGGCGCAGCAGGTCCGGGATCTTCAGTTCCGGCTCGCCGCGCCGCTTGCGCACCGAGTTCATCGCCACCTTGAGGAATTCCATCGTGGCGACGCCCGGTATCTCCATCGGATACTGGAAGGCAAGGAAGATGCCCTTGGCGGCGCGCTCGGCCGGGTCCATCTCCAGGATGCTCTCGCCGTCATAGAGAATGTCGCCCTCGGTCACCTCGTAGTCCGGCCGACCGGCGAGTTTGTAGGACAGCGTCGATTTCCCCGACCCGTTCGGCCCCATGATGGCGGCGACTTCGCCGGCCTTCACGGTGAGGTTCAGGCCGCGGATGATCTCCGTGCCGGTCGAGGCGATACGGGCGTGGAGGTTGCGAATTTCAAGCATGGAAATACTTTCAGTTTATGAGGTGCTTCTTCAGTTCCGACAAACGGCTGCATGCGCGTTTAAGACTGGGACTGTTCTCCGAGGCATCCTCGCTATTCCATTTCTCAGAGACAAAATACGATAAGGTTGTATTGTAGCCTAGGCCCTGACTAGCGCTCGCGCCTCGTGCCGCAACAATGTCACGTCTAATCTCTCTATTCCCCCTTGAGGCGGCTCGAAGTAGTTCAGCCTTCGGGTCAGCGAGCTCTTCCACCTGCTTTGGCAGAGACTGTTCGTGGACGCCTAGGAACCGAGCCATCCCCAATGTGTCTGCAAGTAGCCAAGCCTCAACTTCACGCACCGCCACACGAAACATCAGCCTTTCTGGCAAAGGCCGCCCTATTCCCCACCAATCACGGATGAGCAAAGGTGCACATTGATGCGTATCTAGATCGGTTAAAAGCAAGACGAGATGATGGTTGGACATCTGGGCAAAGTTCGAGATCTTGCTTTTCAGGTACCCGTATCCGTTCCTCCGCAAGACAGTCACTTCGACTTCTGCACCAACGATATCGAACACCAAACGGCGACAGACCGCTTCGCTAAGCGCATCCTCGACTGCTACATACAAGTGACTCACAGAAACAAGTCCATTTGGTGCTTCGTCGGGGAAACACGCTGAGCTCTTGGAAGAACCACCTCGGCCGGCGAAAATCCGGACTTCATCGCCTCTACTTCTGATTCCCTCGGTCCATCAATTTTTGTCCCTTCACTTGAAGGGCTCAATACGAGCAAACTTCTACCGTCGATCCCTGCATTGTCCAAAAGGGCGCGACTATGCGTCGTGATGACAATCTGGCGCTTCTTCTTAGTAGATCTTTGAACCTTCTCAATCAGACGAGGCAGCTCAGCCACAATCTCCTCGTTCAGTGAAAGCTCTGGCTCTTCGAGAAGAAGCATCGAGGTTCCGTCAAGGAGCAACCAGAACAGAGCTATCAGCCGCAGAGTGCCATCCGAAAACTGATCCTCCTGCTGGAGCGATCCTCCGGGTCGATGATGCATATATTTTACCGCAAGATGTGGTGCACCATTGGAGCTGTCCCGGACGAAATTCAGCTGCTCAACCTGAGGTATGACTTGCTTAAGTGCCGTCTCGATTTTACGGAGCCGTCTCTCACGGGTCGAATCGGGTGTGCGCGCAATTCTCTCCAGGAAACCCTGCCCGAACGGATCGTCCTCCAGCTTCCTGCCGCCAATAATATCTCCAAACTTCAGCAGTTGCGGCACGACGTGCAGATATGTCGTGTTTGCGAAAAATTCTGCTAGTTCTCTGAAGTCAGCGTTCGCTTGGATCTGCTCCAAAGCAGTCTGCGTCAGCCGTTCACTATCAGCCCTGTCATTTTTGTCCGGACGGCTGATTACGATCTGCTCTTTTCCATCGGGTGTCACCCTTATCACCGTCTCGTTGGTGATAACCAGGCGATGTGCCCCCTTGCTTTCGGTGGTCATATAGAGCTTGTACTTCCAGATCGGATTAGGTTCGTCACTGGAATTTGAGACGTGTATCTCCATGCCCAATTCAGGCGGTCGGCGCGCATGCAAACAGCGTAGCTTTTTGAGTGAACCCCGGTCGCTCACAGCTTTCTGCAAGCCGCCACCTGTGGGCTTCGCAATATCTCGAAGGAATCTAAATACGTCTAGAAAGTTGGATTTTCCAGACGCATTTGGCCCGAGCACATAGGTCACGTCGCGCAGAGTGGCATCTGCGTGTTTGAAATTGCGCCAGTTCTGTAGATGCACTTGTGTTATTATCATCGTTGTAATTCAGC
>JAUYMV010000572.1 GCA_030698645.1 Mesorhizobium sp. | reverse complement strand
GCCGCAGCCGCCTGCCGAACCGCTTCTCCAGCGCCTCCACCCCCTTCTTGGTCAGCTCGTTCTGGTCCAGCTCCAGCCGCTTGAGGCTGCGCAGGTGCGGTGACTGCGCCAGCGCCTCGGCGCCGGCGATGCCCGACCCGTCGCCGGCAAAGGCCAGCAGCCCGGCCAGCGACCCGCAACCGGCATGGCCCTTGGTCAGCGGATGGCCGTCATGCGCGTCGAAGCCGTCGATCGTGGTGGAATTGGCAAACGCCGCGCCCGACGGACTCGCCGCGCGGCCGTCGAACAGGAAGGTCCCGCCCGTCCCGCCGAACTGCGCCGCGGCGACCGACCGCGCGATACGGCTCGCCGGCAGCGTCGAACCGGCGGCGGCGACGCCGACCAGATCGAGCAGGCAGCGCTTGGCTTGGTGCACCACCTCGGGCGGCGCGTCGGCGAGACGAAAACCGTGCAGGAAGGGAAGGATGCCGACGCTCATCGAGTGACCCGCGATGGGCGACCGCGGGACGCGGCGCCACCTCCCGACCATTCGCCATCGACCACCGACCGGCTGTCAGAAATACGCCCTTTCGGGGCGGGATTGTTGCCCGGGCGTCAGAACGGCATCGCGGGTTTAGGGATAGCGACATCCGGGGTCGCTTTTTAGACCATTAGCCTCCCTCCCCCTTGTGGGGAGGGTGGCGGCAGCCGGGTGGGGGTGCCTCGCGCGACGCTTTGGTTCTAGTGGCTCGCTTTGCTCGCGACCCCCACCCGACGCTTCGCGTCGACCTCCCCTCAAGGGGGAGGTAGGGCACAGTGCGCCTCGCTTCGCATGTGGACAAGTTTCTACCTCCCGCAGAAGTCCTCGCCACCAACCCCTTGTCCCCACTCGCTATTCGCCACTCGCCATTCGCGCTTCCATCCACCCCCTATTCCGTCTGGCGCACCATGGCATCGACACGCGGAAAGGCAGGACCGATGGACTGGCGGGCAAGAACAGGGACGGACGTGCTGAACGGCATCATTGCGCTGCTGCTGTTGCTTGCCGAATTGGCCGAGCGCGCGGCCGCAAGTCCCTGCGAGGTTCGTTTCCGGGTGCTCGCCATCCTGCGCCACGCCGAGAGTGTGGCGCATGCCGCGGTCTTCGATTCGATGCGCGAATTCGGCGCCCCGGCATTGCCTCGGCCCGTTCCGGTTGCGTCGCCCGGCGTTGGCAACGATCCCTCCGACGCCACGCTTCTCGCCCTGCGCCTGCGCGCTCTCGCGCTGGTCTGGACCGGCCTCCTCACCTGGCTTCGGAAGATCGTCCGCCGCCAGGAACGCGGGGGGCTTGATGCGCTCGGCCCCGCGCTCTTCCGAAAGGTCGCGGAGATACTCCCACTCCAAACCTTCGCGCCGCCCCGCATCGATACGTCCTGATGTCGGCCACCCCGATCCGTCATTCCGGGGCCGCGAAGCGGAACCCGGAATCCAGAGCCGTGCCATCGGAGGAAAGCCGCCCCCGACATTGCGGACCCGCGCGCTGGATTCCGGGCTCCGCTGCGCGGCCCCGGAATGACGGGAGGTTCGGCTACACCCTTATCCCGAACCGGATCCCGTCATAGATCGCCGCATGAATATTGCGTGACGCCACCGCGTCGCCGATCCGGTAGAGCACGAAACTCCCGTCCTCGTTGGACCGCGGAAAAATCTCGCCGCCCTGCACCAGCCGCTCATAATCGACCGCACCGAGATTCCGCGACACCGGCTTCAGAGCCAGATAGAGCTCGTCGAGCGGCAGCGTGCCGTGCTCCACCACCACCTGGTCGACCCGCCGCTCCGCGCTCCAGCCGGGCGCGAAATCGGAACCGAGCGTCGCCACCAGCTTGTTGCCGTCGCGCCTGACCGATGTCAGCCGCGTGTTGATGGTGACCGTGACGCCCGTTTCATGGAAGGCGCGCATGTAGGGCACATGGTTCATGCCGCCCATTTCCGGCGCAAAGAAGCGCTCGGGCGACAGGAGCTCCACTTTCGCTCCTGCGCGCGCGGAAAACTCCGCCGCGCTCATGCCCGGATGCCCGCCATTGTCGTCGTAGAGCAGCATCGTCTCCGCCGGCTTCGCCGCGCCCGACAAAATGTCCCAGCTCGACGTGACGAGATCGTGCCCCTCGCCAAGCGGCGGGTTCTGCGGCAGGCCGCCGGTGGCGACGACGACCACGTCCGGCCCGAACGCCAGCACGTCGCCCGCCTCCGCCCAGAGATCATAGCGCATCTCGACGCCGAGCCGCTCGAGCTCCGCCAGCCGCCAGTCGACGATGCCGATCAGTTCCTTGCGCCGCGGGTTCTGCACCGCCAGCCGGATCTGCCCGCCGGCCTGCCCCGACGCCTCCAGCACGGTGATCGAATGCCCCCGCTCCGCCAGCACCCGCGCCGCCTCCAGCCCGCCCGGTCCGGCGCCCACCACGACGACGCGCTTCGCCGGCCCGTCCGCGCGCGCGATGACATGCGGGATGGTCGCCTCGCGTCCCGTCGCCGCATTGTGGATACAGAGCGCCTCGCCGCCCTCATAGATCCGGTCGAGACAGTAGGTCGCGCCGACGCAGGGGCGGATGCGGTGCTCCTCCCCGGCCAGCACCTTGGCGACGATGTGCGGGTCGGCGATATGCGGCCGGGTCATGCCCACCATGTCGAGCTTGCCGCTGGCGATCGCATGCCTTGCGGTGGCGACATCGGCGATCCGCGCGGCGTGGAAGACGGGGAATTTCGTCGCCGCCCGCACCTCGCCCGCGAAATCCAGATGCGGCGCCGAGCGCATCCCGGTGATCGGGATGACATTGGTCAGAGCCGCGTCGGTCTCGATCGATCCGCGGATGATGTTCAGGAAATCGATCTTGCCCGAATCCGCCAAGAGCTTGGCGATGGCGACGCCCTCGTCCTTCGACAAGCCGGCCGAAAAATCCTCGTCGGCCACCATGCGGATGCCGACGATGAAATCCGGCCCGACCGCCTTGCGCACCGCATCGATCACCTGCATCGAGAAGCGGACGCGGTTCTCGAGCGGGCCGCCGTACTCGTCGTCGCGAACATTCGTCGCCGGCGACCAGAACCCGTCCATCAGATGGCCGTAGGCCTCGAACTCGATGCCATCGAGCCCGGCCGCCTGCATCCTCTGCGCGGCCGACGCATAGTCGGAAACGATGCGGGCAATGTCCCAGTCCTCCGCGGTCTTGGGGAACGCCCGGTGCGCCGGCTCGCGCACCGGCGATGCCGACAGCACCGGCAGCCAGTCGGCCTTGTTCCAGCCGGTGCGGCGGCCGAGATGGGTGAGCTGGATCATCACCTTGCAGTCGTGTTCGTGGCAGGCATCGGACAGTTCCGCGAGCCACGGCACGATCTCGTCGCGGTAGGCCTGCAGATTGCCGAACGCCGCCGGGCTGTCGCGGCTGACCAGCGCCGACCCCGCCGTCATCGTCAGCGCCATGCCGCCCTTGGCCTTCTCCGCATGGTAGAGCCGATAGCGCTGCTTCGGCATCCCGTCGTCCGAATAGGCCGGCTCGTGGCTGGTCGACATCACGCGGTTCTTGAGCGTGAGGTGCTTCAGCTGGAAGGGCTGCAGGAGCGGGTCGTTCGTCGGAATCTTGGTCAGCACAGCGGCAGCCTGCGGTATCTCCCGGGCGACGCCGGGTCGTGAAAATGGTCGATCGCGCCGTTGTCGACGAAATCCTTGTGCCAGAATGCGAGTGCGTTCCGGTCGAGCGTGACGCCCAGTCCGGGTCCCTCCGGCACGCGCACGACATTGTTCGTCTGCCGGAACGGGCCGCCCTCGATGACATCGCCGACCTGCCAGCGGAACAGCGACTGCGATGGCTCCGTGATCCACGGCATCGCCGCCGTCATATGCAGATAGGCCGCTGTCGCGATGCCGGCGTCGCCCGAATAGCACCAGAAGCCGACCCCCATCGCTTCGCAGGCCCCGATGAAGCGCACCGCGCGGCCTATGCCGCCGAGCACCGCGAAATTGGTGACGATGTAGTCGGGAACTCCGAGCGAGACCGCGCGCCTGATATCGGGCACATGGGTGGAGAACGGGATCGCCGAATGCTGCCGCAAGGCCGCCATCTCCTCGAAGGTGGCGACCGGGTCCTCGTAGTTGCGGATATCGTAGGGTTCGAGGTCGCGCAGCAGGCGCCGCGCGGTCGTCAGCGACCATTGCATGTTGGAATCGAGACGGATCATCGCCGAGGCGCCAAGCGCCTCGCGCATTGCCCTGACGGTGGCCACTTCCAGCGCGGGATCGCCCTTGATCAGCTTGCCTTCGAAGAAGGTCGAGCCATGCTCCTCGCGCATCCTGAGGCAGTATTCCGCCACTTCCCGCGGACTGGTTTCGCCACCGTCTCGAAAGCCGAAATACTCGGTGAACGGGATATCCTTGCGCACCGCGCCGCCGAGGAGCTGGTAGAGCGGCTGGTTCCACAACTTTCCGCGGATATCCCAAAGCGCGATCTCGATGGCGCCGAAGGCTTTCACCACGGACGAATCGTCCGTGTTCTGCACGATCTGCCAGGCCGGCACGCAGCGGCTCTCGCAGCCGGCGATGTCGAGCGGATCGCAGTCGGCCAGCCGTTCGCCCATCGCCCTGATGGCCTGGACCACGTCAGTCGACGGAGCTTCTCCGAGCCCGACGATCCCCTGGTCCGTCTCCACCTCGACGATCGTCTTCGACGTGCCGGGATAATGACCGCCGGTCCACCAGAGAGGTTTCTCCAGAGGGATGTTGACCGGTGTGGCGGCAATCCGGGTGATCTTCATCTGTGCGCGTCAGTTTTCCGGCAGGCACTCGAGCTCGCTGAGCTTCCAGCCGCTCGACACCGACGCGATGTCGGCGATCTTCCACTTGCCGCCAACCCGCTGCAGCGTCCACTTGATCTCGCGCGCCGAGTCGTCGCCTTCGGGGCACAGCGTGAACGCCCCGGTCACCGTCGCGCTGTCGCCGTTGACCTCTTCCGAAATCTTCAGCGTCTTCTCGATCATCGCGTCGTCATAGTCCTGCGCGTCGATGCCGGGGCCGAAATCGATGCAGCCGATCTCTCCCTCGGGCATCTTGTCGTTGAGATCGAAGAGCGCCTTGGCCGGGCCGGTGAACCGGTCGCGGAACTCGGGATCCGCCTCCCACTGGACCGGCACGTAGAAGAAGCGCACGGCGTCACCCGCCGGTCCGGCCATCGCCGGGAGCGTCTGGAATGCCACGAGGGCGGCGAGAACTGTCTTGCGCAACATGTCGAATCCCCTTTTCGGCCGTCAGTACCACGCATCCTGCATCGAAGCCTTGGTCCTCGCCATGAAATCCCGCAGGGCTTCGTCGATTCCATGGTCGAGCGGCGGCGCCTCGTATTCCGCCAGCGCCTTCTTCCATCGCGTGTTGGCGCGCGCCGCCGCGTCGAGCGAACCGGCCGCCTGCCATTTCTCGAACGGCTCGTTGTCGGCGATCTCGGAATCCCAGAACGCCGTCTCGTAGTTCGCCATCGTGTGCGCGCAGCCGAAGAAATGGCTGCCCGGCCCGACCTCCCTGAAGGCGTCGAGCGCAAGCTGGTTGTCGTCGATCCTGACCCCGTCGAGATAGGTGTGCAGCGCGCCGCAGAAATCCGCGTCCATGACGAACTTCTCGTAGGACATCGACAGCAGCCCGTCGAGGAATCCGGCCGAGTGCAGGATGAAGTTGGCGCCGCAGTGGACCGCCGCCAGCATCGACATCGTGCCCTCGTTCATCGCATGCGCGTCAGGCAGTTTCGAGGTCGTGAAATTGCCGGAACAGCGCAGCGGAAGATTGAGCCGCCGCGCCAGCTGGCCGATCACCATCGAGCCGATGGCCGGCTCCGGCGTGCCGAAGGTGGGCGAGCCGGAGCGCAGCGACATGGACGACAGGAAATTGCCGAAGATGACCGGCGCGCCCGGCCGTTCGAGCTGCGTCAGCGCGCAGCCGGCCATGGTCTCTGCCAGCGATTGCGCGATCGCGCCGGCATTGGTCACCGGCCCCATGGCGCCGCCCAGGATGAACGGCACGACGACCGCCGCCTGGTTGGCGCGGGCATAGGCTCTGAGCGCCGTGGTCATCGTCGCGTCCCAGACCAGCGGCGAGTTGACGTTGACATTGCC
>JAUYMV010000569.1 GCA_030698645.1 Mesorhizobium sp. | reverse complement strand
CAGATCCTCGAATTGCTGGCCAAGCTGAAGACCGACCGCGGCATGTCGATGCTGTTCATCACGCATGACCTTGGCATCGTACGCAAGATCGCCGACCGTGTGTGCGTCATGACCAAAGGCAGAATCGTCGAGACCGGCAGGACGGCCGACGTCTTCGCCAGCCCTCAGCACGAGTACACACGTCATCTGCTCGCCGCCGAGCCGAAGGGGGCGCCGCCTGCGACTGACACGACGGCCGCCGAGGTCATGAAGGGTGAGCAGATCAGGGTCTGGTTCCCGATCAAGGAGGGCTTCTTCCGCCGCACGGTGGACAATGTGAAGGCGGTGGACGGAGTCGACGTCACGGTGCGCGCCGGGCAGACGCTCGGCGTCGTCGGCGAATCCGGTTCCGGCAAGACGACGCTCGGGCTGGCGCTTGCGCGGATGATCTCGTCCAAAGGTCGCATCGACTTCGGCGGCCGCCATATCGACGACTTCTCGTTCAAGCAGATGCGCCCGCTGCGGCGCGAATTGCAGATCGTGTTCCAGGACCCGTTCGGTTCGCTGAGCCCGCGCATGTCGATCGCCGACATCATCGAGGAAGGGCTGAAGATCCACGAACCGCGGCAGACCGAAGCAGAACGCGACGCGGCCGTCGTCTCGGTGCTGCAAGAGGTCGGCCTCGATCCCGAGACGCGCTTCCGCTACCCGCACGAGTTTTCCGGCGGCCAGCGCCAGCGCGTGGCGATCGCCCGCGCGATGGTGCTGAAGCCACGCTTCGTGATGCTCGACGAACCGACCTCGGCGCTCGACATGAGTGTGCAGGCGCAGGTGGTCGATCTGCTGCGCGACCTGCAGAAGAAGCACAACCTCGCCTATCTCTTTATTAGCCACGACCTCAGGGTGGTGCGCGCGCTCGCCAACGAGGTGATCGTCATGCGCAACGGCGTCATTGTCGAGAAGGGCTCGTCGCAGCAGATTTTCGATGCGCCGCAGACCGATTATACCAAGGCGCTCATCGCCGCGGCGTTCAACGTCGCGACGGCGGGCGATCATGTGGTCAGCCAGTAGGAGAGACGTTCCAGCATGCCCGATACGACGAAACGCGGCCGCATCCTTCTTGCCGTCACAGGCCTGAACCCGCAGCGCTGGCGCGAGCTTCTCTCCGCCGAGCGCGAGGTCACGCTGGAGCCGGACGGGCTGAGCGATCCCACGATCGACTATGCCGTTGTCTGGAAACAGCGGCCGCGCATCCTGTCGTCGCTGCCCAACCTGAAGGCGATCTTCTCGATCGGCGCGGGCGTGGACCACATTTTCACCGATCCGGGCCTGCCCGACGTGCCCATCGTGCGCGTCGTGGCGGAGAACCTGACGCAATACATGACCGAGTATGTCGTCTGGCGGGTGCTCGACCATCATCGCCAGGGCATGCAGTACCGCGCGCAGCAGGCCAAGCGCGCGTGGCACGAGCCGCCGCAGCCGCCGGCCGGCGACATCGCGGTCGGCATCATGGGCTTCGGCAATCTCGGCCGCGCCGCGGCGAAAGCGCTCCTGCCGCTCGGCTTCAGGGTCAACGGCTGGAGCCGGACGCCGGCCGCCATGGACGGCGTCTCGACCTTCCACGGAAAGGACGGGCTGACGCCATTTCTCAACGCGACCGACATGCTGGTCGTGCTGCTGCCGTTTACGCCCGCGACCGACGGCATCGTCAACTACGCGCTGCTACGCAGGCTGCGTCGCGACAATGGCCTCGGCGGCGCGTTTCTCATCAATGCCGGGCGCGGCAGGCTGCAGCGCGAGGTCGATATCCTCAAGGCGCTCGAGGATGGCACGCTGAAGGAGGCGAGCCTCGATGTGTTCGAGCAGGAACCGCTGGCCAGGACCAGCCCGCTCTGGGCACATTCGAAAGTGTTCATCACGCCGCACGCCGCAGCGACGTCGGACCCGGCGCATCTGGTCGGTCCCATGCTGGCGCAGATGGCGGCGTTCGAGCGCGGGGAACCGTTGCAGAACCTGGTCGACCGCGCGGCCGGCTACTGACCTGGGCTCAGGGCCGCCGGAACCCGGTCGGCTCTCCGTACAGATAGCCGATCCGCTCGATTGCGGCTGCCAGCGGCTCCAGAGCGACCGTCATGGTGCGGCCATTGGCGTGCAAGATGGTGCCGGGATCGGTCATGATCGCGGCATGGCCCTTCCAGAAGACGAGATCGCCGCGGCGTTTGTCTGAAGCCGCGTCGAGCGACCTGCCTATGCTGGCCGCCTGCATGTCGGAATCGCGCAGGACGTCGCGGCCTGCCAGGCGCATGGAGAGCTGCACCAGGCCCGAGCAGTCGATGCCGAACGCGCTCACCCCGCCCCAGAGATAGGGCACATTTAGAAGCAGTTCGGCGACCGCGACGTAGTCCGGCACATGGTCGTCCATCTGCCGCAGATGGATGGCGACGACGGCCTCGCCCGAGGCGAGCAGCGCGTAGGAGGTGCCGCGGCGCTCCTCTAAGCCGGTCACCGCCAGGCGCGAGCCGAGCGAGAGCGCACGCAGTGCCGGGAGTTTCATGTCGGGACCCGGATAGATGAAAGTCCGCGGCGCCGAGACGATGTGCGTCGGATTGTCGGCGCGAGCCGAGAGCGCTTCCGAGCCGACATAGCCGACATAGCCGTCCCGCTCGGCCTGAACCCAGGCAAAGCCCTCGATATCTTCGAATACCAGCACATCGTCGCCAAGCAGAAGCTGCGTGTCGAGGCCGGCATCCGGCCTTGGCGCGCGGCGCAGGTCGGCGATAGGCGCGGTCACACGCGCCGGCCGCCCGGCGACGAAACGCGGCGCGGCGACCTGGCCGGCCAGCGCGGCGTCGGCCAGGTCGTCGCGAAAGGCATGCAGGCGGCGGTCGAGAACCGTCACAACGGCAGTTCCTTCGCCCGCGAGATGATGACGTCGCCGAAGCGCTCGACATAAAGCGCGCCCTCGATGGTGCGCTTGACCAGAACGTTGCGGCGGTCGGCCTCGTCGCGATGCCGCGACACGAGCTTCAGCGCGCCCATCGTGTCGAGCGCGCGGGTGATGACCGGCTTGGTCACGTCAAGGATGGCCGCCAGTCCGCGCACTGTATGCGGCGGAGGCTCCAGGTAGACCGTGAGCAGGATCGCCGTCTGGCGCATGGACAAATCCGGCATCTTGGCGCGCACCTCATTCAGGGTGACGTTCTGCCAAAGGCGCAGGGACTGGCTCGGCCGCAGGTTCACCGCCATTTTTTCCGGCACCGCTTCAAATTGTTTCGCATCCGTTTCATTCAAACGGTAAACGGTGGCGCATGCAAGGCATGTTAGCCGGAATAGCGCATGCGCAGCACTCTTTCGATGGCGCGAATCGCCTGCGCTTCGCCGCCAGCCGGACCATGCGGCCGATCGGTCGGGTTCCACGCGAAGATGTCGAAATGCGCCCAGCTTGCCGCCTTCTCGACGAAACGCTTGAGAAACAGCGCGGCGACGACCGAGCCGGCAAAGCCGTCGGTGTTTACGTTGTTGATGTCGGCGACCTTGGAGGAGAACTTGCCATCATAGGGCATCCACAGCGGCATGCGCCAGAGCGGATCGGCGGCGGCGACGGACGCCACCCAAAGCTCGGCTGCGAACGCGTCGTCGTCGGTGTAGAACGGCGGCAGGTCTGGGCCGAGCGCGACGCGGGCGGCACCCGTCAACGTCGCCATGTCGATCAGAATCGCCGGCGCTTCCTCGTCGGCCAACGCCAGCGCGTCAGCCAGAACGAGGCGTCCCTCGGCGTCGGTGTTGCCGATCTCGACGGTCAGCCCCTTGCGGCTCTTGAGGATATCGCCGGGGCGAAAGGCATTGCCGGCGATGGCGTTCTCGACGGCCGGAATCAGCACCCTCAGCCGGACCGGGAGGTTTGCCGCCATGATCATCGAGGCGAGGCCGAGCACATTGGCGGCGCCGCCCATGTCCTTCTTCATGATGAGCATGCCGGCGGCAGGCTTGATGTCGAGTCCGCCGGTGTCGAAGCAGACGCCCTTGCCGACCAGCGTCACCTTCGGGGCATCCGCTGCGCCCCAGACCATGTCGATCAGCCGCGGCGCCTCGGCGGAGGCACGGCCGACGGCGTGGATCATGGGGAAATTCCGCTCGAGCAGCACGTCGCCGAGGATGACGCCGACGCCTGCGCCGTGCATCGCCGCCAGTTCGCGCACGGCGTTTTCCAGCGCGGCCGGGCCCATGTCGTTGGTCGGCGTGTTGACCAGGTCGCGCGCCAGGGAAACGCCGGCCGCGATGCGCGCGACGCGCGCGACGTCGACACCTTCGGGCACGGCGAAGGAAATCTCGCGCGACGGTTTCTTGCCGTAGGCGACGAAGCCATAGCCGCCCATGACCAGGCCGAGCGCGGCATTTTCGGCGTCGGCCGGAGGATTGGCGAAGTACCACGCGCCTGCCGGCAGCGCCCGCGCCAGCGCCCCGGCCAGCAGCGGCGCATGGCCGCCCGTCTCGTCGCCAGTGCCAAACAGCGCGCCCGCGACGCCGCCTTCCGCGTCGGGCAGCACGAGCACTCGTCCGGTCTCGCCGGTGAAGCCGTTCGCATTCGCCCAGGCCGTCGCGACGGCGGGCAGACCAAGCGCGTCGAGCCCGTTGCGGGCAACGAGATGGACCGGGCGCGCGGCCGGCGGCCGGGTGTCCTGGAGGCTGACGGGCATGAGACGGAGATCCTCTCGACTGCGCGCTGAGACCGACGCGACTCGACCATTTTAACCAAGCGTTAGGGTTAACGGAATATTTCTCTGGCTGGGAAGGCGCTTGCGGGCGGCCCCCCGGAAATATTGACGGAGGCGTTTGTGATGGTGGCTGCGAAGGACGCACGAGGTTTCGGAAAACACCTCATCGGCGCAGGCTTGGCGCTCGTGCTGGCGGCCGGCGTCGCCGGCTGCGCGGGCAAGAGCAGCATGACGACGGGCTCGGTCAACCGTACGCTCGGCAAGCCCGTCGAACAGATGTCCGGCGCGGAACTCGCGTCGGCATCCGACCGACTGGGCAGCCAATACGCAAAGAATCCCGCCGACAAGCCGACGGCGCTCGCCTATTCCAACGTGCTGCAGATGAACGGCCAGACCGACCAGGCTCTGGCGGTGATGCGAAAGCTCGCCATTGCGCTGCCGAAGGACCGCGACGTGCTCGCCGCCTATGGCAAATCGCTCGCCGGCGCCGGCATGCTGGAGCAGGCCCTCGACGCCATCCAGCGCGCGCAGACCCCGGAATATCCGGACTGGAAGCTGGTTTCGGCGGAGGCTGCGATCGTCGACCAGATGGGTCAGGCCGGCAATGCGCGCAGCCTCTACCGCAGGGCGCTCGAACTGAAGCCCAACGAGCCCTCGGTGCTTTCCAATCTCGGCATGTCCTATCTGCTCGAAGGCGACCTGAAGACCGCCGAAATGCATATGCGCCAGGCAGCCCAAGGCGCGGGCGCCGACAGCCGCGTACGCCAGAATCTGGCGCTGGTGGTCGGACTGCAGGGCCGGTTCGAAGAGGCCGAGAAGATCGCCCGCCAGGAACTAGCTCCGGCGCAGGCGCAGGCCAATGTCGACTATCTGCGCTCGATGCTCGCCCAGCAGAACGCCTGGAACGACATCAAGAAGGACGACAAGAAGAAGAACACGAACTGAGGCGCTCGCCTCGGCCTACGGCGGACCGCAACGCCGGATCTGCCGTCACGCCGGATTTCCAGCCTTGGTCTGTCGGAAGTGACTTTGGTGCGAAATGCCGCCTCCTCGCGCAGGCAACCAACGCTAAGAAATCCACCGTCGTCCCGCAATCCGTCCCGCGTCGGCCTGACAGGCGCATCCGCTTTCAGTCTCGCATCGGCTTGCCAAGACGCCCGAAACCATGACGCTGTCGGCGAC
>JAUYMV010000554.1 GCA_030698645.1 Mesorhizobium sp. | reverse complement strand
GCCGCATCCGCATCCAGCGTGCGCGCCACCTTCGCCGGCTGCCCGACGATCAGCGAATTGTCGTCGAACACCTTGCCCTCGGTGACCAGCGCGCCGGCGCCGACGAGGCAATTGCTGCCAATGACCGCGCCGTTCAGAATGATCGCGCCCATGCCGACCAGCGAGTTGTCGGCGATCCTGCAGCCATGCAGCATGGCGCGGTGGCCGATTGTGCAGCCCTCGCCGATCACCAGCGCATAGCCCGGGTCCGTGTGCATCACGGTGTGTTCCTGAATGTTGCTGCGCGCGCCGATCGTGATCTTCTCGTTATCGCCGCGAATGACCACGCCGAACCAGATCGAGACGTCGCGCCCGATATGCACGTTGCCGATGATCACCGCGTCCGGCGCGACGAAGTTCGTCGCGCGGTCCTCGAATGTCGGTCCGATGCCGTCTATGGCGTAGATCGTCATGTCTGCTCCTGTTGGTATGTCATGGCGGAAACGCTATCCGGTCAGCCCGAGCGCAAATTCGGCCACCACGATGCCGGTTGCAAGCACCCAGACGCCGCTTATCGCCAGGCTGATGCTTAAGCCCGCCCACCCGATGCGCCCGGCGTGGAACGCGCCAAGCGCATCATTGGCCAGCATGAACGACCCGGCGGCGGCACTTGCCGCCAGCGAACGCAGCAGGTGGCCAGGCGCGACGAAGGGCGCCTGGAGGCTGAGCCGCCGCGACCAGATCAGTTCCATGGCCGCTCCGCTCAGGCCGGCGACCGTCAACCCCGTCGAAAAAGCCAAAGCCAGCGCCGTGAAAACTTCCATCTTTACGCCCCGTTTACCATGATCCCGCACTGTCGGGTCGGGAATGGCGCCGCAAGAGGCGTACCGCCCCCGATGTGCCGGAGCGGCACAAGATCACGCCGCGCGCAGGGTGTTGTCCGATGCAGAGACTAGCCAATGACGAACCCGTCTCGGTCCAGTTCTTCGACCAGGCCTTCATGTGGCGCGTCTTCTACGTCTTCGCGGCGCTCGCGCTTGTCTCGATCGCGATAAGCGTGGCCGGGCGGTACGCGGGACGCTCGATCGCCATGGCCGGCCATACGGATGACCGATCGGTCGCCGAGATCGTCATCGGGAATAACGTCATCGTCGCGCCGCGCAACATGATCCGCTTTGACAGCGCCCGGCAGAGCGGCGTCGCCGCAAAGCTCGACCTCTACATGCGCTGGCCGGACATGGCCGGTTACTCGAACGAATCGCGAGACGATTTCAACCACGCCGGACGCGAATCCAACATCCTCTTCATGTCGATCGCCGAGCGCATCATGTCGCGCGACATGAGCGGGCGATATGCGCCGATCTACACGCAATTGATCGAGCCAACCGGCACTCCTGCCGAAGGTGGCCTCACCATGCACCGCTTCACCGAGCGGTCGGGTTACCAGAACGAGATACTCATGACGGCCGAGCGGCCGGGCGAGACGCCCTATGTCGCGCGCTGCCTCGACGGCGAGGCTGCCGCCCAGTCGCTCGCCCCCTGCGAGCGCGACATTCATGTCGGCGACGCGCTCAGCCTGACCTACCGCTTTCCGCGCGAACTGCTGGCGGAGTGGAAAGCGCTCGACGCGGCTGTCGTCGCGCGCTTCGGCGTGCTGCTCAAGACGGCAAGATAGCCGCGCGGCGACTACTTCAGGTCGATGTCGAGAATGGCCATCGAGAAATTGTACGACATGTCGCCGTCGTCGTCGTCGCGATAGATGATGCCGAGGAACTCGTCCTCGAGATAGAGCTCGCAGGAATCGTCCTTGCGCGGCCGCGCCTTGACCTGCAGCGACGGGTTGGCGAAGACGCGTTTGAAATAGGCGTCGAGCTTCTTGATCTCTTCGGGCTTCAAATCATCTCTCCTGGTCGCGGGCCGCATCCGCCCTGCCGCAATGGACCGCGCTTCTGCCACGGTCCGGAAGGCGGTGTAAACCCCGTGCCGGGATTATGCCGCGCGCGGCTCAGATGTCGAAACTGACGACGTGGTCCATCGACTGCGACGGCAGCAACTGGTCCATCTGCCGCGCCGGCTGCTCGCAACCCGATTCCCCGACCACCCGCGCCGGCACGCCGGCGACCGTCTTGTTGTGCGGCACGGCGGAGAGAACCACCGAGCCGGCCGCGATCTTCGAGCAGTGCCCGACCTCGATATTGCCAAGGATCTTGGCGCCAGCCCCGATCAGCACACCGTAGCGGATCTTCGGATGCCGGTCGCCGCCGGCCTTGCCGGTGCCGCCGAGCGTCACGCCATGCAGAATCGAGACATTGTCCTCGATGACCGCGGTCTCCCCGACCACAAAGCCCGTCGCATGGTCGATGAAGATGCCCTTGCCCATCCGGGCGGCCGGATTGATGTCGGTCTGGAACACGGCGGACGAACGGCTCTGCAGATAGAGCGCGAAGTCGCGGCGGCCGTTGTTCCACAGCCAATGCGCCAGGCGATGCGTCTGGATGGCGTGAAAGCCCTTGAAGTAGAGCACCGGCATGATGAATCGGTCGCAGGCCGGATCGCGGTCGTAGTAGGCTTGGATGTCGACGCGCACGATATTGGACCATTCCGGCTCGTCGCGCTGCATCGCCTTGAAAGTCTGCACGATCAGCGCCGCGCTGACGTCGCTGTGGTCGAGCCGCGAGGCGAAGCGGTGGATCACCGCGTCCTCGAGTGTCGGGTGGTTGAGCACCGTCGCATAGAGGAAGGCGGCGAGCAGCGGGTCGCGCTCGACGGCCTCGTTTGCCTCGTCGCGCACATGCGTCCAGATCGGATCGACCGGCTGGAGGTTGGCCCACGGGGCGCTGACCTGGCTCATCAATAGTCTCCGAATTATGCCCGCAACTCGCCTGCAGGCGGCTCCTATACCACGCCAGCCTTAAGGAATGAACTCAACTTTCCTCAACGAGCCTTCAATTGGGATGATTTTGGCGTGGGGCAAGGGGCTGGCGCAAGCCATGCGACCGCGGCGAGGCTTTGGTTGGCGCATTGGCGACTCAACGCCATGGGACCGGCTTGGTGCGCGCCCGACGCTCTCCATGCGACCGCCGCGCCAGCCACAGCAATTTCGCATATGCAGCATGCAAATTTGTGCGTTGCAATATTTCGAGTCTCGAATAAATTCATACGTGTCGGCCATCTACTCCTCCCAGATGCGATGCCGGCATTAGAATGCGGTGCACCTCCTCCCGCGCCGCGTTTCAAATCAAGCCCGCCGCACCTCCTCCCGCGGCGGGCTTTTTTATTGCCTTCTCCATGTTGAAACGACGGTGGCGGCGTCCGGATTGCGACCGATTCCGCATTCCAGCCGGCCGAAACTGCCCGCATTGCATCGCTGAGAATGTCGGGTCTGTGCGCCAAGCCTGCTCAGAGCGGATGCGCAGACAGAAATTCCAGCACCTTCTTCTTGAAGGTGCGATCGCCGACGGACAGCATGTGATCGCGGTTCTCGATGTCGAACGCCTGCGCGTCCGGTAGCAGCGCTGCGAGCGGCCCGGGCGCACCGGCGATGTCGTCCTTCGTTCCGACGGCGACCAGGGTCGGCTGGACGATACGAGCGGCTTCCTCGACCGTCAGCAACTGGCGCGACATGGCGATGCAGGCCGCGAGCGCATGGCGATCGCTCTTGGTGCTGTCGGCGAAGGCGCGGAACATCCTGCCGCGCTTGTCGGTGACGCTTGCCGCGTCATCGGCAAGCAGCGCATCCGAAATGATATCCCAGTCGCCGACGCCGTCGATCATGCCAATGCCGAGGCCGCCCAGCACGAGCGCCGCGACCTTGTCGCGATGTTCGAGCGCGGTGAACGCCGCGACACGCGCGCCCATCGAATAGCCCATGACATGGGCGAGCGCTATTCCCAGATGATCGAGCAGGGCCGCTGCGTCGCCAGCCATCTTCGACGGCGTGTAGTCGGACGGAACGAGACTTTTCGTCGACGCGCCATGACCGCGGTGGTCGAAGGCGATCACGCGGTAGCCGGCACGGGTGAGTTCGCCGACCCAGCCAGGTCCGATCCAGTTGACCTGCATGCTGGAGGCAAAACCGTGGATCAGCAGGACCGGTTCGCCGCTGCCAGAGGCGGGCATGGCGTCCAGGAACGCCAGGCGAAAGCCCTCATGGGTGAAGAAATCGACGTCCATCGTGGCGGCGTGGCTCGGCACCGGCGCTACTGCGCCCCCGCGATCGCGTCGATCGCGGGGTGGCGCAGCCGGTCGCCGGGCGCGATGCCCTGGCGCGCCGCGACGCCTTCCTTGAGTTCGAGGACGAAGCGCACCGGCACGCCGGGCGAAATCGAGGCGCGCGAATAGGGCTTGCCCTTGAGAATGGCGCGCACGCGCCCGTCCTCGCCGATGAACAGCAGATCGAGCGGCAAGGGTGTGTTCTCCATCCAGAAGGCGGACTGGCGCGTCTCGTTGAGCACGAACAGCATGCCGTGGCCGTCGGCCATCTCGTCGCGGTACATCAGGCCGCGCTGCTGTTCACGCTCCTCGTCGGCGATCTCGACGGTAAAGCTCTTTTCGCCGCCGGCGGTGACGGCGACTAGCGGCGTTTTGTCGACCGGCAGTTTCATCGCGCGCGCGTCGGCAAACGCCGGCACCCGTGCGCCCGGCGCGGCCGCGAGAACGGCGAGGCACAAGGCAGCAGCCGCGAAGGCGGTGCGAATGTTGAAGATCATCGAAACCATGCCTTTCAATGCGATGACGGCAAGGTTCCCTTGTCGGGGTGAATTTCGGCGGCCAGAAGGCCCTTGTCGCCCTTGCCGTAGCGGATCAGCACCACCTGGCCAGGGCGCAGCTCGGTGACGCCATAGCGGCGCAGCGTCTCCATGTGGATGAAGATGTCCTCGGTGCCCTCGCCCCGGGTCAGGAAGCCGAACCCCTTGGTGCGATTGAACCATTTGACCAGCGCGCGCTCTATGCCGCTTTCCGGCACGACGTGCACATGCGTACGGTCGCCGGGTTGGTCGAGAGGATGGACCGCCGTCGAATTGTCCATCGAGATGATGCGGAAGACCTGCATGCCGCGATCGCCGCGCTTGACCAGGCAGACGACGCGGGCGCCCTCGAGCGCCGTGGTGTGGCCGTCGCGACGCAGGCACGTGACGTGCAGGAGGACGTCGCCCATGCCCGTCTCGTCCGGCAGGATGAAACCGTAGCCCTTCGCGACATCGAACCATTTGATGACGCCGGCGATTTCGACAACGCCTTCATTCTCGTCGATTCCGGCGCCGTCCCATCCGGCGTCGCGGCTTTCCGAAGAGGCTTTATCCCCCATCCGAACGCACCTTCCCTGAAATCAACACATCTGATTCTTGCGGCAGGATACCATGTTGCTTGTCCCTGTCAGCACGAACGCAAATGCAAACGCCACATTTCAACCAAATATTAACCACCAAGCTTGAGCGGCGCTGGAGGGAGCGTATGGTGGCTTGTTCAGTAGAAACACCAGCCTGGGTTGGCTATGAAGCGCTTGATCCCCGCCGCCATTGCGATCGTGTTGTTGACATCGGTTCAGGCCGCCGTGGCATACGAAAACGTCTCGTATAATCAGGTCGTATATAATGGGTGGATGGAACCGATGGCGGATACTGACGATCTCAGACGTAACCCATCGTCCGCGAGACAGGTCGCCGCTGCGGTTCAGTTCTCAATCAAGTATTGCGGATTCGAAGCTACTTCCGATGGGCGTGAGTTCGTGCAGTCCGCCTATCGATCGAATCCACACGAATTCAATCAGATGTTCTCCAAAATCAAGGCTGCGCGACATAACAGGATTGGAAAAATGATCCGCAAATCGGCGTTGTGCGGACTTGATGCGTCTGACCTGAGACCCCAATCTCCTCCGGCTTGAGGGAGAGTCCTGAGTTTCGTTTGTGGCCTCATGCGGCCTGTTTTTCCAGCGTGGATTTCATTGCGAACTCGGCCGGCGGCAAGTTGCCGAGGGCCGAGTGTGGTCGGTGATGGTTGTAGTCCTCCTTCCATGAGGTGATGGCGCTGCGGGCCTCGGGTAGCGTCGAGAACAGGGTGTCGTTGAGGCACTCGTCCCTGAAGCGCCCGTTGAAGCTCTCGACGAAGGCGTTCTGTGTCGGCTTGCCCGGCGCGATGTAGTGCCATTCGACGCCGGTCTGCTGGCACCACCGCAGGACTGCCATCGAGGTCAGCTCGGTGCCGTTGTCGGAGACGATCGTGGCGGGCCGGCCGCGCCAGCGGATGATCGCGTCCAGTTCGCGCACGACGCGCAAGCCCGACAGAGAGGTGTCGGCGACCAGCGCCAGGCACTCCCGCGTGTAGTCGTCGACGACGGCCAGCACCCGGAAGCGACGGCCGTCGGTGAAGGTGTCGGAGACGAAGTCCAGGCTCCAGCGGGCGTTGGCGCGGTCGGGAACGAGCATGGGCCTGCGCGTGCCCAAGGCCCGCTTGCGGCCGCCGCGGCGGCGCACCTGCAGCTTCTCCTCCCGGTAGAGGCGCCGCAGCTTCTTCTGGTTGATCACGATGCCCTGCCGGTCCAGCATGACGTGGATCCTGCGATAACCGAACCGCCGGCGCTCTGCCGCCACGGCCTTCATCGCCTCGCGCAACGGGGCATCGTCCGGACGGATGCTGCTGTAGCGCACCGTCGAACGGTCGATCCTCAAAGCCTGGCACGCCCGACGCTGGCTCACCCCATGCACCTCGCAGGCATGAGCCACCGCCTTCCGCTTCGCGTCGGGCGTCACCTTTTTTTTGCGGCGACATCCTTCAGGATCGCGTTGTCGAGCATCTGCTCGGCCAAGAGCTTCTTCAGCCGGGCGCTCTCGTCCTCCAGAGCCTTCAGGCGACGGGCGTCCGACACCTCCATGCCGCCGAACTTCGCCTTGAACTTGTAGAAGGTCGCTGCCGAGATGCCGTGCTTGCGGCAGACATCCGCCGTCTTCGCACCGGCCTCCTGCTCCTTCAGCATTCCGATGATCTGTTCTTCCGTGAACCGCGAGGGTCGCATCGTCCGTCTCCGTGATGACCTGCCTCCCGCTTTTCGGACCGTTCTGAGCTGGAATTTTCCACTTATGATCCCGGTATCGGGAGAAGGAGGATTCCGTGAAGAGGTCGAAGTTTACGGAGGCGCAGATCGCCTTCATTCTGCGCCAGGCTGAGGAAG
>JAUYMV010000550.1 GCA_030698645.1 Mesorhizobium sp. | reverse complement strand
ATCGCCGGCATGGTCTGGGGTCCGAACGATTTGCAGATCCCGGCGATCCTGGCGCGTTCCCCGGTCATGCTCGGCAGCATCTTCATCCCCGGCAAGACCGCCCGTGCCTTCGCCATCGCCGTCGTCATCGTGCTCGGCCTGATCGCCTTCCTGCGCTACTCGCGCGCCGGCGTCGCGCTGCGCGCCGCCGCGGCCAGCCAGATCACCGCCTATTCGATGGGCATCGATGTCCGCCGCGTCATCGCCTTCACCTGGATCATTGCCGCGATCACCGGCTGCATCAGCGGCATCCTGATGGCCAACATCAACACGCTGACGCCGCATCTGGGCGTCGTCGCGCTGAACGTGCTCGCCGTCGTCATTCTGGGCGGCATGAATTCGATCGGCGGCGTGCTGGTTGCCGGCTTCATCGTCGGCTGGCTCGAGGCCGTCACCGGCCTGATCCTCGGCACCGAGTTCCGCGAGATCACGCCCTACATTCTCTGCCTGCTGGTGCTCCTCGTGCGTCCGACGGGCCTGTTCGGCACCAAGGAAATCGAGAGAATCTGATGGCCAGCAACGTTGATATCGCAAGCATTCCAGCGGAGCCGGCGGTCGGCCGAAACTGGCTGTGGACCGGGCTGCTGCTCGCCTGCCTGGTGGCGCTGCCGCTGGTGGCGCCGCGCTACTGGATCTATTTCGCCGGACTGCTCGGCATCAACATCATCGCCACGCACGGCCTCAACATCATGATGGGCTACACCGGCCTGCTGTCGCTCGGCCATGCCGCCTTCGTCGGGGTCGGCGCCTACACGGTCGCGCTTCTTCAGATGCATCTCGGCCTTCCGTTCTGGATCACCGTGCCGCTCGCCGGCGTGTCGGCGGCTGTCATCGGCGTCGGCTTCGGCCTGCCGTCGTTGCGCATCCGCGGGCTTTATCTGGTGATCGCCACACTCGCCGCGCAGTTCATCCTGAACTTCGTCTTCGTGCACTGGCAGTCGGTCACCAATGGCGATGTCGGATTGACGGTTCTGCCGGCCACCGTGTTCGGCTATCCGCTCAACAACGAGACGCGCATCTACTACCTCATCCTGTTCGCGGTAGTCTTCCTCACCGTGTTTGCGGTCAACGTCATCAACTCGCGCGTTGGCCGCGCCTTCATCGCCATCCGCGAGCGCGACCTGACGGCGGAAGTGCTCGGCGTGCGGCTGGTCCAGTACAAGCTCGGGGCTTTCGCGCTCGGCTCGTTCTATGCCGGCATCGCGGGCGGCCTGCTCGCCTACTTCAACCAGTTCGTCAATCCCGACCAGTTCGGCCTGCTGCTCTCGGTGTTCTTCCTGTCGGCCGTCATCGTCGGCGGCATGGGGTCGATCCTTGGCGCCATCCTCGGCGCCGTCTTCATGACGCTGATCCCGGAAATGCTGCGCGAAAGCGCCCTGCTGGTCGGCGGCACGTTCGGCTTCGACATGGGCTCGATCCTGGTGCCGCTGCGCGAAACCGTCTTCGGCGCCCTGATCGTGGCGTTCCTGATTCTCGAACCGCGCGGCCTCGCCCAGCTGTGGCACCGCGCAAGACTGAAACTCGTCCGGCGCTAGCGCCGGGACGTCGGAATTCGCCGTTCAAGCGACGGCGAGTAGAGACTGTAACGCGATCAAGCGATCGCACAATGGTGGAGGAAAGCATGCACAACAGACGAACTTTTCTGAAAGTCGCTGGCGCGACCGCAGCGGTCGGCGCTTTCGGATCGATGAACATCCTCAAGGCCCATGCGGCTGAGGACCTGAACTGGAGCATCCATTGCGACCTGACCGGCCCGGCGGCCGAAGGCGGCAAGTTCCAGGGCGAAGGCTTCACCGAATACGCCAACTGGGTCAACGCCAATGGCGGCATCCGCGGCCGCAAGATCAACCTGACGGTCAACGATTCGACCTTCAAGGTCGACGTCGCGGTGGCCAACCTGAAGAAGGCGCTGGCTTCCGGCCGGGTCGACTTCATGTTCGGCGACAGCACCGGCATGATCCAGGCGGTCTCGCCCGAGAACAACTCGACCAACAAGATCCTGATGATGTCGGGATCTTTCGCATCGGAACTGGCCGACGAGAATGCCTACCCGTACCACTTCGTTCCGGGTGCGACCTACGGCGCCCAGCTCAAGATGCTGGTCGAATACGTCAAGTCGTCGTCGGGATCGAACCCTGCCAAGCTGGCGATCGTTCACTCCTCGACGGGCATGGGCCGCGACGGCATCGAAGCCGCGGTGGCGCTCGCCAAGGAACTGGGCATCGAGGTCGTGCTGGTCCAGCAGACCAAGTTCGCCGAGACGGACGTCAGCGCCTTCGCGCTCGCCATCCGCGAGGCGGCGCCGACCCACGTCATCCATCACGGCTATTCGTTCGCCGTGTGGCCGGAAATCGTCCGCCTCGTGCGCGACTACGGCATGGCTGACACGGTGTTCCTCGGCACCATCTGGCAGAGCGAGCGGGTCAAGGTCGCCGGGATGCCGGACGTCGCGGATGGCCTGATCGGCATCCGGGTCTGGAACGACGACACCAACAAGCCCGCCGGCCCGACCATGCAGACCATCGGCGAGATCCTCAAGAAGAAGGATCCGAGCTGGAGCGGCTACGTTCGCCTCGGTTTCCTCGACGCATGGGTTTCCGGCATGATGGTCACCAAGGCGACGGAGATCGTCATCGACGCCGGCCAGGAGGTCAACGGCGACAACCTTGCGAACGCGATGCGTTCGATCAAGGATTGGGATACCGGCGGCATCATCGGCGTGCCGGTCACCATCAGCGGTCAGCAGACGGGCATCGGCCAGGTGATCAAGTACACCGCCGCCGCCCAGTTCGACCCGGAGCCGATCACGGACTGGGTGAAAGTGAACTGATCCATGGCGGCCGCAATTGAAATCAAGGACCTCGAGGTCGTCTATCAGGGGGTTATCCAGGCTCTGTCGAGCCTCAGCCTCACCGTGCCCGAAGGCAGCATCGTGGCGCTTCTCGGCGCCAACGGCGCCGGCAAGACGACCACACTGAAAGCGATCTCGGGGTTTCTTCCGCTCGAGAGCGGCCGCGTCACCCGAGGGACGATTACCTCCCACGGGGACAATTTGCTCAAGCTCGCGCCGCACACGATCGTGCGGCGCGGCATCTTCCACGTGCGCGAAGGCCGCCACGTCTTCGCGGAGATGACGGTCGAGGAAAACCTCGTCGCCGCCACCTTCGCGCAACGCAAGGCGCGGCCCCGCAAGGAGTCGTTCGACGAGGTCTACACCTACTTTCCGATCCTCTCGCAGCGCCGCCACCAGGCGGCCGGCTACCTGTCGGGCGGCGAGCAGCAGATGCTGGCGATCGGCCGCGCGCTCGTCGCCGATCCGCAGATGATCCTGCTCGACGAGCCGTCCCTCGGCCTCGCCCCGCTGATCGTCAAGGAGATCTTCGAGATCATCGCGCGCATCAACCGCGAGAAGAAGGTGTCAATGCTGCTGGTCGAGCAAAACGCCGTCATCGCGCTGAAATACGCCTCCTACGGCTATGTCATCGAAAGCGGCACCAGCGTGCTCGAAGGCACGTCGGACGAACTCGCCAACAACCGGGACATCCAGAAGTTCTATCTCGGCGTCGAGACCGAAGCCGCCTGAGCGGCCTGAGCCTCACGCACGAACAAGCGCCTCCCAAGCGCTGCAAAGGCGGCGCCAACGGCGTCGCCTTTGTCGTTTCTGGGGATTGGTGAACAGGCTGGCGATCGGCGATGGCGCAGTTCGGCGAAACAGCCTCCGGGCACTGCGCGCCGTTCATTGTGGATAGCGCTGGCCGATCGGCGCACTCTTCAGTGACAGCACCTTGGCCAGAATATCGGACAGTTCGCCTTTCGAGCCGGCTTCGGCCCCGGCGAGGTGAGGTCCGCCTTTCTGGAAGGCCGCGAAGCACTGCCACGAAGGATCGGCGCTGATCAGTGTGCAGCCGGCGACAGGCAACGGGAACAGCGCAAGAGGGAACAAGACACCCCATTTGACCTGGGTGAATTGCCCATTCGGGCCGATTACCTCCAATGTCGTGATCTTCCCGACCAGAAGACCGGTTGTAACCGTTTGATTCTCGCGCTGAACGACGCGTGTGGCCGGCCTCGTGTTCTGGGCGGGGGTCCTCACCATGCAGACACCGTTCATCAATTGGCGTGTTTCAGGATCCCGGATCCGATTGGTGCCGATGGAACATCCGTTTGCAGTCTTCCCGAGCCTGCCGATACCCTTCGCGCACACCGTTCCAAGACTGTGCAGCAGAACGGGCGCACAGTAGGATGTCCCCGGAGTGGACATGGCGACCTGCGTGATTTCGTAGTCCATCAATACGCGCTCAAGCGTATCGGGAAAAGCCTCGAACACTAGGTCGTTCACCGCCGGGTCGAAGGCCACGGACTTTCCGACGTTGAAGGCGGCAATTTCAGCCTCAAGCCTGTTCATCTGCGAGTAGCTCAACCCGACAGCCACATAATAAGCGACGAACCAGAGCCCCGGAGCAATGAGCCATGGGAAGCTCAGGCGTCCCCGCACGACATCGAAGCCGATGAGCAGGAAACCGAGATTTATGAGGATGACGCTCCAATAGGGGCCGCCCACAGTCAGGAAGAGGATTCCCGGGAACGGGAAGATCTGCAGCAGGTAGACGACTATCGCTATTGCAAAGCAATTCAACCAGGCGGGGCTATCGGACAACATTCGCATGCCCCAGATGTGACATGCTTTCAGCAATTTTCCGTTAAACTCGATCCCGTTGTTCTATCTGAGCCGGAGTCTTGGTAGGTGCTTGCGCCGACTCCTCAGTATATCGAAATCCCCATCGAGCGTCCGCCGTCGAGCGTCAGGAGCTGGCCGGTGACGTTGCGGGTGCGCGGGTCGGCGAAGAAGGCGATGCCGTTGGCGATGTCTTCCGGCTGGCCGACCTCCCGGGTCGGCTGCTTGGCGATCAGCTCCTGCTGGCGCTCCGGAGTCAGCGAGCGGAACATGTCGGTCTCGATCAGCCCCGGCGCGATCGCGTTGAC
>JAUYMV010000549.1 GCA_030698645.1 Mesorhizobium sp. | reverse complement strand
TTCGCCGGTCGCGCGCGCCGCGCCGGAACCCAACGAGATAGCGGCGCCAGCCATCGCAGCGACCTTGAAGAAGCCGCGCCGGGACGTGGTGAGGGGCGATGCCTGTTCCGGCGTTTCGCCCGGGTGAACTGGATTGTCGAGCATGACGTTCTCTCCCGTGAGCCATTCCGGCATCGCATCCGAGCCGGAACGAATGACGCATCTTCCGGCTCGTCGCGGGCGGAGGCATTGATGCGCATCAACGACAGGGGAATTGAATGGTCGGCCGCCGACCGGTCGCCTCTATTGCCTGGCGAGCGTCAGCAGATACTCGACCACATCCTGCTTCTCATTCTCGAAGAGGCGGAAGGTCGTCATCGGAAAGTGATCCTCAGACATGAAGCGGATGTAGAAGCTGCGATCGCGGCCTGGTCGCTGTGCAAGCGTCTCGAATGGCGGGGCCATGTCCGGGTCGGCAGTCTCGCCGGGTCGCTGGTGGCATAACCTGCACCATTGATCGACCACCGCAGCGCCGCGCGTCGCTGACGGCTTGCCACCACTCGACGCGGGTCCTGACATCGCAAGGATTGCGACCGCCGACATCAGCACCAGTCGCGCCGACACGGCCAACACCGCGGCCGTGGCGAATTCCAACCGGCTAGATCCGGGGCGATACGGCAAGCGCATGGCCTCTTCCCTGACCATCGAAGCAGCGACGAGCGGCCTCAACGGGATTTGCCGGTGAGAACCGACAAATGCGGCCTGCCCGCCTCGGATCGGGGTTGCGGCCGGTCCCGCGGGTCGGAATCGTAATCCCGGAACTCCTCGCGGCCGGACATCGCGATCAGGGCATCGAGCTTCACGATCTCGAAGGTGCGCGGATCGACGATGCGGATCACGCCCTTGCGAACCATGGACTGGATGGTGCGGCTGATCGTTTCGACAGTCGTTCCGAGATAGGTCGCCATGTCCCGCCGGCTGATTGGCAACGCGACGCAAGGCGGCCCGCGATCGGTCACACGGCTACAGCCCTGATTGTCGACGCGTCGATGGAGAATGATCATGAACGTCGCGACACGCTCAAGTACGGTCTGGCATCCCAAGAGGACCATCCAGTCGCGCGCCGCGTCCAGTTCGTCGAGAACCGACAGAAGGATATTGTGTTCCAGGTCTCGGTTGTGACGCAGCAGATGCTCGAATGCGGCACGCTCGAAGCAGCAGAGAGTGACATCTGTTGCCGCTTCGACGGCGAAACGCGAATCGTCCGCGAAGACGCGGCCGAACATGTCGGAAGGCAGCAGAAGACCGACAATTTGCTGCCGCCCGTCGGCCATCGTTTTCACCATTCTGAGCACCCCGCTCACGACATTGCCGACGATTCCCGCAGACTCCGACTCGGCAAGCACTGTCTCCCCTGCCGAGAAGGTCCGTATATGTGAGATTCGCGAAAGCTCCGCCTGGAGCGGCGTATCGGCGATCCCGCAAATCGACCTGTGATGGATTGCGCACAGGTCGCACTTCGATGGAGCACTGACTGGAATACGTAGGTTCATCTCGGCATTCCCTCCGGCATGTCGAGCGGCTTCGCCGTCCCGGTCGAACAATTCGTCTAGTCGTTCATGGATCCGCGGCTGATTTCGAGCGTTCCGATCACTGCACGCAAATCCTCGGCGGGCAGCTTGGTGAAGTCCTTCGCGATCTCGGCTGCCGTTACCCTGCGCAGGCTGTCCGAGAATGCCTGATGCAGATCGCCGAGCATCTGGGGCGCGGCGGCGACGATCAGCCGATCGAAATCGCCTGCCCGACGGTGGCTATCCAGCACTTCTGCGAGCGTCGCGGCGAAGGCGCGGTTGTCCTCGCGCACCAGATCCGACCGGTATTCCATCACTGAGCGGCGCCTTCCGCGGGAGGCAAAGCCGCGACTGGGTTTGTCGGCCATTATGTCCCGTAAGTGCCGCTGTTCCGAGCGGAAGACCAACTCCTCGCTTCCGTCCATGGCTTGGGCAGGCGGGTTTGCATCGCGCAGAATGCGCGCCCGTGCGCCATCGGCAACGAGAATCCAGACCCTTGGTCTCAAGATGACAGCCTCCACGTCAACTCGCTGGAGAAATCTGACAGCCAACAAGGTTGGCGCATTGATACGGATCAAGGAGGGGGAAAGTCTAACTCTGGTTTCGACCCAAGGCGCTCGCGGCGCGCCCTTGATCGAACCGGAGAACGGCGGCGTCGCAGGCACAGCGAATTCATCCCGATGCGGCAGACCCGGGCGCCTATGCCCCGATGTCCCGGCATAGGGAAGCCACGAACATCCTGTCACTTTCGTCCTGGTCCATCCCGGCAACTGTCAGGATCGTCATGAATACTATGGCGCTTGCTCTCATCCCGCGGCGGGCCGGAGTGTGGACACGACTGCGCCGTTGCCCGCCTTCAATGCGCTTGGTCAATCTCCGACGG
>JAUYMV010000305.1 GCA_030698645.1 Mesorhizobium sp. | reverse complement strand
CGACCGCACCGGCTCGCGCATGTGCTCCATCACGTGCGAAAGCCGGATCAGATCGAACTGCCCGGCCGGAAACTCGGTCGCTTCCAGTGTCTGCGTCAGCACGTTGAGGCCAAGCCGCCCGCGCGCATAGGCGGCGTAGGGCTCGTTCGGCTCGACGCCGATGCAGTCGATGCCCATGCCGCCGGCCATATACATGAACTCGCCGCTTCCCGATCCCAGATCGAGGCATCGGCTGCGGCCGTCGTAGAACTGGCGGTTGGCGCGGACATGCCGCTCGATGCGGTCGAAATTGCGCCAGATCTGGCGCGCGCGCGGCTCGGGCGTCCCCTTGTACGAGGTGCGGTAGTCCGACCGGTAGAAGGCCTCAAGCTCGGCGTCGCTCGGAATCGGATCGTTGGTGACGCTGCCGCAGCCGAGGCAAAGCACGGTGCGCAGCGCCCCGCCATGCCGGTCACGCTCCGAAACCACCTCGAAGTCGTGCGCGCCGCAAAGCTGGCAGGGGGTCTCAGTCTTCAATTGCAAAATCCGTCGCGTTATGGAGGTGCGCCCGGTGTATCGTCAGTGCGCACCGCACACAACAAAAAGGCCGCACGAGGCGGCCTTTTCTCATTCCGTTTGGCCGAGGCCGATCAGCGCGAGTAGAACTCGACGACCAGGTTCGGTTCCATCTGCACCGCGAACGGTACGTCCGCCAGGCCCGGGACGCGGGCAAACTTGGCGGTCATCTTGTTGTGGTCCGCTTCGACATAGTCCGGCACCTCGCGTTCGGCGAGCTGAACCGCCTCGAGCACGATGACGAGCTGCTTCGACTTCTCGCGGATTTCGATCACGTCGCCCGGCTTGCACAGGAACGAGCCGATATTGGTGCGGCGGCCGTTCACGTTGACGTGGCCATGGTTGATGAACTGGCGCGCCGCGAAGATGGTCGGCACGAACTTGGCGCGGTAGACGACCGCGTCGAGGCGCGATTCGAGCAGGCCGATCAGGTTCTCCGAGGTATCGCCCTTGCGGCGGTTGGCTTCCTCGTAGGTCTTGCGGAACTGCTTTTCGGAAATGTCGCCGTAGTGGCCCTTCAGTTTCTGCTTGGCGCGGAGCTGCAGACCGAAGTCCGACATCTTGCCCTTGCGGCGCTGGCCGTGCTGGCCGGGACCGTATTCGCGCTTGTTCACCGGGGATTTCGGGCGACCCCAGATGTTCTCGCCAAGACGGCGATCGATCTTGTATTTCGCAGATTCGCGCTTGCTCATCGCATTTCCTTCAATAGTTTAGAACCGAAGCTCGTGCCTCGGTTCAAGGAAACGCGCCCTCCTCTGACTTCCGTTTTCGAAGCCTGACAGGATTTTCCGCGCAAAGCGTGCGGGAAATTCCACGGGACACGTCAAATGAAACACCGCGCATTGCTGCGCGGCGTTGGCGGGTCATTACGAAACGCCGGCCGGAATGTCAACGACCAAGGTTTTCGTCACGCATGCTGAGGGGCGGCTTGGCCGCCGCCGGAACGATCTTCGGCTTGGAGGCCGGCGCGGGTTGTGGAGCCGCGGTGGCATCCGCCGGTTTCGCAGCCACCGTGGCCGCTGCCGCCGGGGCGTCGCCCTGCCGGACGAATTTGCCGAAGACATAGCCGCGCCGTCCGTCATGCACGATCTCGCACCACGCCTCGCATGCGACGATCTGGACCTCGGCGCCCGACGCGATGGTCGTCACCACGGCGGCCCCGTTTTCCGGACGCGCGCGGAGATTTGCCGCCGAGGTCATCCGGCCCGTTCCTGCAGGGGGACGGTTTGCCTGCGGCGCGCCCGGCGCCTCCGGCTTCGCGGCGGCTGGCGGGGTGGCGGGCGGCACGGCCGCGGTCCGCTCGGGGTCGGTCTCCGGTGCGGCGTCGAGTTGGTCGTCGCGCACCGTCTCGGCAGGCTCCACAGGCAAAGCCGCGCCTTCGTCGGCGAATGCCTGCATTTCCGCGACGCGCCTGGCCAGCGCCGGAACCAAATTGGGCTTTGCCACGACTTCCCGCGCCCAACGGGCGTCGTCGACGGCGAGCACCGGCTCTTCGGCTTGCATCACCGGCGATGGCGCCGGCTCCGCGGGCGATGGCGCGGATATCTCGGTCGCAAGCCTTGGCCCGAGCAGCGTTGCGCGGTCGTTCGGAGGGAGCGCGGCCGGAGCCGACGCGTCGGCGGTTTCCTCGATCTGGGGGACCGCGCCTGCCGCCACACCTTGCGGCGCGTCTTCCGAGAGCAGCGATTGCGCCAACAGGCCGCCGACCGCGATCATCGCTGCGATCACGGCGCTGCCCGCCGCCCATGGCGCGAGGCGTCTGGCATAGCGCGACGCCGTGGCAATGACTGGACCGGCGCGATCAGCCAACGGCCCGCCAGGCGGGCGCGGCGCGGAACTCGGGGCGGTACTCATGGTTTGAACTCCATTCGGGGCCGCATCGCCAGGCAGCCGGTCCAACTGGTGCCTCCGCCACCTTGTCGCCGGTCGTTGCAGTCTGGGTCCTGCGCCGGCGCGAGCCTATGGACGACTTGCCCGCGCCACGTTCATCGCGCCCGAATGTGGCGCGGTTTGGATCGAAATTCGATTTCGGTGTGTCTGTCGGCGGCGTGATGTCGCGCCGGCACGCGCCGGGTGACGGGTTCGCCAGCGTTCGAAGCTATCGTGGGTGCGGCCGATCCGTTTGCGGGTAAACCCGGTCGCCCGCGCGTCAGTCCTCGGTCTTCTTTTTCTCGGGCAACCCCTTGCGCTTGGTCGATGCGAACTCCTCGAGTTGCTTTTCGCTCATCGAGTCGACCATCTCGCGCGATGCGCCCTTCAACTCGCTCTTGGCTGTCTCGCCGCGCTTGGCGGACAACGCCGCACCGGCGGCCTTCTGCTGGGCTTTGGATCTCGCTGGCATTTCCTGCACCTCCTGCCGAGGCAAAACGCAAGAGCGTATGGCGAGTTCCGCTCCCTCAGACCGTGCTCAGTCCGAAGCCCTGCATCAGGCGGCGCGTCGCGTAGTCGGGATTGCCCGAGGTGAAGACGGCAACGTCGTCGGGAATGGCGGCAGTCGAGCGCACGGCCATGTCATTGCCGTCCAGAAGGGTCAAGGCGCGCCGGGCGATCGCTTCGGCCGGGTCGAGCCAGTCGACGGGCCACGGCGCGGTCTTGCGCATGCGGTTCACAAGAAACGGATAGTGGGTGCAGGCCAGAACGATGATGTCTGTCCGCTTGCCGTCGCGCTCGACGAAACAGGGCGCGATCTCCGCGCGAACCGCCTCCTCGTCGACGGCGCCTTCGCGCATGTAGGATTCCGCCAGTCCCGCCAGCCGGTCGCTGCCGACGAGCCGGACATGGCACTTCGACGCCCAGGCGTGGATCAGGTCGCGCGTGTATTGCCGCTTGACGGTGCCGGGCGTCGCCAGCACCGACACCAGCCCCGACCATGTGCGCTCGGCCGCCGGCTTGATCGCCGGCACGGTTCCGACGAAAGGCGTTGCCGGATAGGCCGCGCGCAGATCCGGCATCACCAGCGTCGAGGCCGTGTTGCAGGCGATGACAGCGATCTCGGGATCATGTTCGGCGATCAGCCGTCCGAACAGTTCGACGATGCGGGCGCGAAGCGCCGTCTCCTCCCAGGCGCCATAGGGAAAGCCGGCGTCGTCCGCGACATAGACGAAGCGCCGTCCAGGCATCAGCACCCGGGCCTCGCGCAGGACGGTCAGCCCGCCGATACCCGAATCGAACATCAGGATCGGACGCTCACTCATCCCCGCCCTCCGTCTCCGGTTTGCGTTCGCGGGCGGCGCGGTCGGCGGCTTCCTTGCGCTCGGGGTAACCGGCGCCGCGCGGCTGTTTCGGCGAAAAATAGTCGAGCGACGCGAGGACGCCGCGCAGCACCTTGATCTCGGCCTCGGCAAAGGCAGGCCGGGTGAAGACGGCGCGGACATTGTCGAGCATTTTCGGCTTCTTCGGCGGCGGACGGAAATAGCCGCGCGCGTCGAGCGCCTCCTCCAGATGGTCGAGAAAGCCGTGGATGTGGCGCTTTTCCGCCGGCCGCACGTCGGGTCCGGTGAACGCCGTCGCGGTCTCGCTGTCGAGGCCAGACTTCATCCATTCATAGGACATCAGGAGCGTGGCCTGCGCGATGTTGAGCGAGGAGAACTCCGGATTGACCGGGAAGGTGACGATTTCGTCGGCGAGCGCCACTTCCTCGTTGTAGAGACCGAACCGTTCGCGACCGAACAGGATGCCGGTGCGCTGGCCGGCGCGGGTCCGCGCGCGCAGCACCCTGCCCGCCTCGACCGGCCCGAGCACCGGCTTGAAATTGTCGCGCGGCCGCGCCGTCGTCGCGGCGACGTAGTGCAGGTCGGCGACCGCCTCGGCGAGCGTCGCGAACACGGTCACGCAGTCGATGACGTGGTCGGCGCGGCTCGCCGCCGCCCGCGCCTTCTCGTTCGGCCAGCCGTCGCGCGGATTGACGAGGCGCAATTGCGACAGGCCGAAATTCGCCATGGCGCGCGCGACCATGCCGATGTTCTCGCCAAGCTGCGGCTCGACGAGGATGATCGCCGGCGGCGGATCGTTCGATATTGCGTCGTCTTTGGGTGTCATTTCCGGTCCGTCGAATGATGACGGCTTCTTGCACAGTTCGAGGCGAAACGAAATCGTCGCCTGCCGGACCCGTCCGGTTCGCGCCACGGACGGATGGGCTTCTCCTGGGGCCCGCGGGCCGTACGCGGAGATGCGCCTCACTTCCAGGAACCGAACGCCCGGGCCTAGAACGGACAGGCAGGCGTCATTGCCACCGCCCGCGGACCTGGCGGCGGAACAGGCGGATCATTTTTTACTTGGCGAAGGGCCTTCCAGTTGTTGGCGTTCGGTAAATAAACTAAAGTTATTTGTGATGGCCAGGCGCCATTTGAAGCATTCATGACAAGATGGAGGCTGAATTGAACAATTTCAGACACATATTTGGTTTTCTCCTGTTCGGACTGGCATCTATGTTACTTTTAGACCCTGCTTCGGCGCAGGCCACCCGCACCTGGGTGTCGGGTGTCGGCGACGACGCGAACCCGTGCAGCCGCACCGCGCCGTGCAAGACATTCGCCGGCGCCATCTCGAAGACCGCCGCCGGCGGCGAGATCAACACGATCGACAACGGCGCCTTCGGCGCGGTGACCATCACCAAGTCCATCACCATCAACGGCTACTTCAATGAGGCCGGCGTCCTGGCGAGCGCGACCAACGGCATCATCGTCAACGCGGGCGTCGACGACGTCGTCGTCCTGCGCGGGCTCGACATCGAGGGCGCGCCTCCGGGTTCTCCGGGGCTCAACGGAATTCGATTCCTCGCCGGCGCATCCCTGCACGTCCAGGATTGCCTGATCCGCAACTTCGCCGCCGCCCAGCCGAACGGAAACGGCATCCTGTTCGTGCCCACCGTGACGTCCAAGCTTTTCGTCAGCAATTCGAAGATCACGCGCAACGGATACCTGGCCGAGGGCGCGGCATCCGGCGGCGCCGGCATCCAGGTCGCGCCGACCGGGAGCGGCGGCGCGAAAGTCATGATCCGCGATACGCTTCTCGACAACAACTTCGTCGGCCTGCGCACGAACACCCAGGCGACGACGGGGCTGATCACCGTCGACGTCATCGACACGTCGACCTCCGGAAACGGCCTGCACGGCATCGTCGCCTTCGGCGGCACCGGCACCACGAACGTCATGCTGCGCCGGGTCAATTCCGCCAACAACGCGTCGGTCGGCCTGCGCGCCTCGGCCGCCAACACCACTATCCGCGTCGGCGAATCGGTGGTGACCGGAAACGCGGTCGGCACGGAGATCGTCGGCGGGGCGCAAATCCTGTCCTACGGAACCAACCAGATCAACGGCAACACCAATGACGGTCCCAATCCGCCGCTGATTCCGCTCAGGTAGCCGACAGGCCGGTTTCAAACGGCAAGCTGCTCCGCGCGGTCGCGCATCGCGGAGCAGCGGCCCGCCACACAGGTTGGCGGAATAGGTCAGGCGCGAGACAGGAAGGTTCGCATGGCGGCCGCCACTTCCGCGGGCTTCTCGTGCAGGATCCAGTGTCCGGCGCCTGGCACCTTCTCGATCGTCAGATCGGGCGCGAAGCGGTCCAGTCCGTCCAGGCAGCTGGGCAACAGCGCCTCGTCGGACGAACCCCAGACGACGAGGTGAGGCATCGATACCGCCAGGGCCTCGACCGGCAGGGTCATCACGAGGGCCTCGCCCGGCGTCTCGCCGGGAAGCGGCACGACGATCGGCGAGGCGCGGTACCAGTTGAGCATCGCGCCCATGGCGCCGGGCATGGCCCAGGCCGCCAGGTAGCCGGCGCGGATGTCGGGCGTCATCCAGCCGGTGCGCGAAAATCCCTCGATCATGCGCGACGTGCGGCGAAAGCCGTCCTCGGCCATGCGCTCGTCGGAGCCGGGCGCGCGCAGCACGTTGATGTACTGGCTCGCCTCGCGCTGCGCCGGGTCGTGAAAGATCGCGTTCTGGAAGCACCAGGGGTGCACCCCGTTGGCGATGATGAGATGGCTGAGGCGGTCGGGATGGGCGAAGGCGTAGGCGTAGGCGATCGACGCGCCCCAGTCGTGGCCGGCGAGCGCGAACGGCCGGGCCGGCGAAAAACGATCGGCGAGCGCCGCGAGGTCGGCCACCATGTGCTTGGCGCGGTAGGCCGCGATCCCGGCCGGCTTTGCCGAGAGGTTGAAGCCGCGCTGGTCCGGCGCGACGACGAAATGATCGCGCGCCAGATCCGCCATCACGTCGCGCCAGGCCGCCCAATATTCCGGAAAGCCGTGCAGACAGATGACGAGCGGCGCGGAGGGATCGCCCGCCACCGCCACGTTGAGCGCGACGCCGCCGGCGTCGAAGGTCACGAAGTCCGGCTCGAACATGGCGTCCGCCTCCCAGGTTTCGCGCGAGCATCGATGCGATCTGCAAAATAATCAACCACTGCGACACCGCGTCCAACACCTTGGCGGCCATTGGTTTGCGCGTCGTGGATCGCTTTGCTATAGCGGCTTCAACTCCCCAATCCATTCCGGCGGGACGTGCCGTCCCGGCTCCAGAAACGAGGCATTTCACATGGCGAAGATCAAGGTGGACAATCCTGTCGTCGAACTCGATGGCGACGAGATGACCCGCATCATCTGGCAGTTCATCAAGGACAAGCTGATCCACCCCTATCTCGACATCGACCTTAAATACTACGATCTCAGCATCGAACACCGCGACCAGACCAACGACCAGGTGACGATCGATTCGGCGAACGCCATCAAGGAGTTCGGCGTCGGCGTGAAATGCGCCACGATCACGCCGGACGAGCAGCGCGTCGAGGAGTTCGGCCTGAAGAAGATGTGGAAGTCGCCGAACGGCACGATCCGCAACATTCTGGGCGGCACCATCTTCCGCGAACCGATCATCATGAAGAACGTGCCGCGCCTGGTGCCCGGCTGGACGAAGCCAATCATCGTCGGCCGCCACGCCTTCGGCGACCAGTATCGCGCCACCGACTTCCGCTTTCCCGGCAAGGGCAAGCTGTCGATCAAGTTCGTCGGCGACGACGGCCAGACGATCGAGCACGAGGTCTACGACGCGCCCGGCGCCGGCGTCGCCATGGCGATGTACAATCTCGACGAGTCGATCCGCGACTTCGCCTACGCCTCGCTTAACTATGCGCTCGACCGCGGCGTGCCCTGCTATCTGTCGACGAAGAACACCATCCTGAAAGCCTATGACGGCCGCTTCAAGGACATCTTCCAGGAGATCTACGACAGCGAGTTCGCGGCGAAATACAAGGAAAAGAAGCTCTATTACGAGCACCGCCTGATCGACGACATGGTCGCCTCGGCGCTGAAATGGTCGGGCGGCTATGTCTGGGCGTGCAAGAACTATGATGGCGACGTGCAGTCCGACATCGTGGCGCAGGGCTTTGGCTCGCTCGGCCTGATGACCTCGGTGCTTGTGACGCCGGACGGCAAGACGGTCGAGGCGGAGGCCGCGCATGGCACGGTGACGCGCCACTACCGCCAGCACCAGAAGGGCGAGGAGACCTCGACCAACTCGATCGCCTCGATCTTCGCCTGGACCCGGGGCCTCGCGCACCGCGCCAAGCTCGACGACAATGCCGAGCTCGGCCGCTTCGCCGACACGCTGGAGCGCGTCTGCATCCAGACGGTCGAGGCCGGCTACATGACCAAGGACCTGGCGCTGCTGATCGGCCCCGACCAGCCCTGGCTGTCGACGACCGGCTTTTTGGACAAGATCGACGAGAATCTGCAGAAGGCGATGGGGTGATTTTTGTCGGCGACGCCCACGGGTGTCGCCATGACCGCGCCGATGTCGGCCGGCGCCCAGAGATGGGCGACGGCCGAACGCGTTTCGGGCGAGCGCGGTGGAGGCACGGGGCGCTTGTGCCGTGCGGAGGCATCGCCGGCCGGGGACGCGCCAGCGGAAGCAGCAGACTTTGCCCGGACGCGGCACGAGCTAGGACGTGTCGGGAATCTGAGCGGGTGGCCGTGCCGTGGCGGTGAGGCGGCGATGGAACGCGAGACGGCCCCGATGCCGCCCGCCTCGGCTGATGCGGTCACCCGCGTCACCCGCCAGCAGGGACGCCAGGCGGCGCTGCGGCGCGGCGATCGCGTGCACGACGAAGGCCAGGGCCCGGAGCGACGCGGCAAGCGCCAGCGCGTCCTCTGGACCGTCCTGGGGGACCTGTCCGGGGAGCGCAAGCCGCGCCGCCATCGGGGAGACGGGCGCGCGGAAGGCATCGCGCGTGGCCGCTTCGCCGGATCGCATCATGTCGAGTACCAGACGCCGCCGCGCCACGGAGACGCCGGCGGCGCGCTCGGCCAGATCGGCGAGAGCCAGCAGCAGCGCGACAATGCGATCGAGAATGTCCAGCGTCTCGACCTGCCTCTTCCACTCCATGTCCCTGCCCTTTCCGCCAACGTGACCGGGAGAGTATGGGGCATGCAAGGAACTGTGGGACAAAGCGCGAATGGCGAATTGCGAATGGCGAATGAGGAGAAGGGGTTAGGGCGGGGGACTGGTGGAACTTGTCCACGGGGGATGGAGCATATGGGAGCGGCTCGCGATTGGCCTCCCTCCCCCTTGTGGGGAGGGTGCCGGCAGGCGGGTGGGGGTGCCTCGTGCGCGCAAGGCCCTTCGTTGCTCGCTGGCGCTCGCGACCCCCACCCGGCCCTGCGGCGCCTTCACGGCCTCTCGTCATGCCACAGGCATGACGAGCTCGCGTTCCGCGAACCGGCCGCTCAGCCTCACAAGGGGGAGGTAGAGCGTCGCGCCAAGCAAACCCAGGTCGCTGGCGCCTCAGGCCGCTTCCATGGCTGCCTTGACCGCGGCGATTGCCGCGTCGCCAAGGCGCGCGTCTGGGCCGCCGGCCTGGGCCATGTCGGGGCGGCCGCCGCCGCCCTGGCCGCCGAGCGCGCTGGCGGCGACGCGGACGAGGTCGACGGCGTTGAAGCGGGCGACGAGGTCGGGCGTGACGGCGATGACGACGCTGGCCTTGCCGTCGTCGGCCGCGCCGACGAAGACCACCACGCCGGAGCCGAGCGCCTGCTTGGCGGAATCGGCCAGCGCCTTCAGATCCTTCGGTTGCACGCCGGTGACGACGCGGCCGGAGAAGCCGACGCCCGCCACATTCTCCTCGGCCGCCGCACCTGCCCCACCGCCGCCGAGCGCCAGCTTCTTGTTGGCCTCGGCCAGTTCGCGCTCCAGTCTGCGGCGCTCGTCGACCAGCGCCTCGACGCGCGCGAGCACGTCGGCCGGGCCGACCTTGAGCGCGCCGGCAACCGCCTTCAGGCGGCGGTCCTGCTCGTCGAGATGGCGGCGCGCCGCCTCGCCGGTCAGCGCCTCGATGCGGCGCACGCCCGCCGCGACCGCGCCCTCGGCGACGAGGCGGACCAGACCGATGTCGCCGGTGGCAGACACATGGGTGCCGCC
>JAUYMV010000520.1 GCA_030698645.1 Mesorhizobium sp. | reverse complement strand
CGCCCAGCCGACGCCATGGCAGACGCGTTTCCAGCCGGCGGCGACCGCCATCATGGAACAGACGACCTGGTTCGAGATCTATACGCTCTGGTTCATCGTGCCGATCACGGTGCTGGTGATGCTGTTGCTCGGCTGGTGCGTCTACCGGTTCCGCGCGAGCAAGAACCCGACGCCGTCGCGCACCAGCCACAACACGCTGATCGAGGTCATCTGGACCGTCGGGCCGGTGGTGATCCTGCTGTTCCTGGCCGTCCCATCCTTCCAGCTTCTGACCGCGCAATACACGCCGCCGGAAGAGCCCGCGCTGACCATCAAGGCGACTGGCAACCAGTGGAACTGGGACTATGAGTACCAGGTCGACGAGCCGCTGACCTTCAATTCCGCGATGCTGCAGGACGATGCGCGCGCCGCCGCCGGCAAGGAGGACCGCGCCGTCTATCCGCGCCTGCTCGCCGTCGACAACGAGGTCGTCGTGCCGGTCGACACGACCGTGCGCGTACTGGTCACCGCCAACGACGTCATTCACGCCTTCGCCATGCCGGCCTTCGGCGTCAAGACCGACGCGGTACCCGGGCGCATCAACGAGATCTGGTTCAAGGCGACCAAGGAAGGCCTCTATTACGGGCAGTGCTCGGAGCTTTGCGGCAAGGACCACGCCTTCATGCCGATCGCCATCCGCGTCGTCGCCGCCAGCCAGTACGAATCGTGGCTGACCGCCGCGAAGTCGGATCTCGGCGGAGCCAACCGGGCTCTGATGGCGGCGGTCGACACCAACAGGAAAGTAGCGGACGCCGGCCAGTAGGCCGCGACGCTGAAGCATTCGAACGGAGCGGGATAATGGCAGGCGCGGCAGCTCACGACGACCATGCGAGAGTACCCTACGGCTTCTGGAAGCGGTGGCTGTTCTCGACCAACCACAAGGACATCGGCACGCTCTACCTGATCTTCGCGATCATCGCGGGCATCATCGGTGGCTTCCTGTCGGTCATGATGCGCTGGGAACTCGCCGAGCCGGGCATCCAGATCTTCACCGGCCTCGCCCAGATGGTCTACGGCTTCGAGGGCGACGCCGCCGTCGACGGCGGCAAGCACATGTACAACGTCTTCACCACCGGCCACGCGCTCATCATGATCTTCTTCATGGTCATGCCGGCGCTGATCGGCGGCTTTGCCAACTGGATGGTGCCGATCATGATCGGCGCGCCGGACATGGCATTCCCGCGCATGAACAACATCTCGTTCTGGCTCCTGCCGCCGGCCTTCATCCTGCTCCTGCTCTCGATGTTCGTGCCCGGCCCGACCGGCGGTTTCGGCGTCGGCGGCGGCTGGACGCTTTATCCGCCATTGTCGACATCCGGCCAGCCTGGCCCGGCCATGGATCTGGCGATCCTGTCGATCCACATCGCCGGCGCCTCGTCGATCCTCGGCGCGATCAACTTCATCACCACCATCTTCAACATGCGCGCGCCGGGCATGACGCTGCACAAGATGCCGCTGTTTGCCTGGTCCGTGCTGGTAACCGCCTTCTTGCTGCTGCTGTCGCTCCCGGTTCTGGCCGGCGGCATCACCATGCTGCTCACCGACCGCAATTTCGGCACCGCCTTCTTCGCGCCCGAGGGCGGCGGCGACCCGATCCTGTTCCAGCACCTGTTCTGGTTCTTCGGCCATCCGGAAGTCTACATCCTGATCCTGCCGGGCTTCGGCATCATCAGCCACATCGTCTCGACCTTCTCCAAGAAGCCGATCTTCGGCTATCTCGGCATGGCCTACGCGATGGTCGCAATCGGCGCCGTCGGCTTCATCGTCTGGGCGCATCACATGTACACGACCGGCCTGTCGCTCAACACGCAGCGCTACTTCGTGTTCGCGACCATGGTCATCGCGGTGCCGACGGGCGTCAAGATCTTCTCCTGGATCGCCACGATGTGGGGCGGCTCGATCTCGATGCGCACGCCCATGCTGTGGGCGATCGGCTTCATCTTCCTGTTCACCGTCGGCGGCGTCACCGGCGTGCAGCTGGCCAACGCCGGCCTCGACCGCTCGATGCACGACACCTATTACGTGGTCGCCCACTTCCACTACGTGCTGTCGCTCGGCGCCGTGTTCGCCATCTTCGCCGGCTGGTACTACTGGTTCCCGAAGATGACCGGCTACATGTATTCGCCGCTCATCGCACGGACCCATTTCTGGATCACCTTCGTTGGCGTGAACCTGGTGTTCTTCCCGCAGCATTTCCTCGGTCTCGCCGGCATGCCGCGCCGTTATATCGACTACCCCGACGCGTTCGCGGGCTGGAACCTGGTGTCGTCCTACGGCTCCTATCTCTCGGCCTTCGGCGTACTGGTGTTCCTCTACGGCGTTGCCGAGGCCTTCATGAAGAAGCGCGTCGCCGGCGCAAATCCGTGGGGCGAGGGCGCGACGACGCTCGAATGGCAGCTGCCTTCGCCGCCGCCATATCACCAGTGGGAACAGTTGCCGAAGATCAAGTAGGCACATGAACGAAGCCGCCGCCATCCGGCGGCTTCGACGGTCTGAAGTGGAATTGGACGCCTGATGGCACTCGTCGACGACATTCGCAGCGAACCGGAGTTCCGCCTTTCCGAGGCGACGCCGGGCGATTATTTCGCGCTCCTGAAGCCGCGCGTCATGTCGCTCGTGGTGTTCACGGCGGTCGTCGGCGTTCTGGCGGCGCCCGGCAGCATGAACCCCTTCGTCGCCATCATCGCGATCGTCGCCATCGCGGTCGGGGCCGGCGCCTCCGGCGCGCTCAACATGTGGTACGACGCCGACATCGACGCGATCATGTCGCGCACGTCCAAGCGGCCGGTGCCGCTCGGCCGCGTCCTGCCCGGCGAGGCGCTGGTCTTCGGCCTCGTCCTGTCGGTTCTCTCCGTCATGACGCTCGGCGTGCTGGTCAACTGGCTCGCCGCCTCGCTGCTCGCCTTCACGATCTTCTTCTATGCCGTCGTCTACACGATGTGGCTGAAGCGCTCGACGCCGCAGAACATCGTCATCGGCGGCGCCGCGGGCGCCATTCCGCCGGTCATCGGCTGGGCCGCCGCCACCGGCACGGTGAGCCTCGAAAGCGTGATCATGTTCATGATCATCTTCCTGTGGACGCCGCCGCATTTCTGGGCGCTCGCTTTGTTCAAGTCGGGCGATTACGGCCGGGCGGGCATTCCGATGATGCCCAACGTGAAGGGCGAACTGTCGACCCGCCGGCAGATTTTCGCCTATACGCTGGTCGTCGCGCCGGTCGGCGTCCTGCCCTGGGCGCTCGGCTATGTCAGCATCGGCTATGGCGTCGCCGCAGCCCTGCTCGGCGCCGGTTTCCTCTGGCATGCCTGGCGCGTGCTCGCCATGTCGCCGGACGACAAGGCGATGAAGCCCGCCAAGCAGATGTTCTTCTATTCGATCCTCTATCTGTTCGGCATTTTCGCCGCCTACCTGCTCGATATCCTGGTCTGGCGCGCCGTCGCACTGGTGGGAGCATGAGCATGGACAGCGAGGACATGGTGACCATGTCGGTGGCGCAGAAGCGGGCGCAGCGCAGCCGCAGCGTGGCGATCGGCATCGCGCTCGCGGTTCTCGTCGTCATGTTCTACGTGGCCACCATCATCAAGTTCGGCCCCGCCATCCTCGACAGGGCGTTCTGATGGACGAGCGCAATCCAGCTGCGGACGGCAGGCGCGACCGGTCGAACCGGATCATTGCCCTGTGCTGCTTCGCGTTCTTCGGCGGCATGATCGGCATGGCCTATGCGGCTGTGCCGCTCTACGCCATGTTCTGCCAGATGACCGGCTATGGCGGCACGACGCAGCGCGTGACGCAGTATTCGGACACGGTGCTCGACCGCACCATCACGGTGCGCTTCGACGCCAACGTTTCCGGCGGCCTGCCGTGGGATTTCAAGCCCGTGCACCGCGACGTGACGATGCCCATCGGCGAGACCACG
>JAUYMV010000519.1 GCA_030698645.1 Mesorhizobium sp. | reverse complement strand
CACCGTCGGCGGCAGCATCATCATGCCCATCGACATGGTGATCGTCGCCACGACCAGATATATGACGAGTAACGGCAGGACGATCAGGAAGCCGATTTCGAATCCGCGGCGGATTTCCGAGATCATGAACGCGGGGACGAGGATGCGCAGATCGACGACCTCGCCCTCGACGACATTCTGTCCGCGCTCGCGCGCCAGGTCGGCAAACAGGGCGAAATCCTTGTCGCGTACGTTGCGCAGCATGAAGGCGCGAAAGGGCTCGGCAATCCGCTCCAGCGCCACCGTTTCCGTGATCTCGTTGTTCATCAGCGGCCGGACGCCGGTCGCCCAGGCGCGGTCGAAGGTCGGCGCCATCACATAGAAGGTCATGACCAGCGCGAGGCTGATCAGGATGAAGTTCGCCGGCGTCGTCTGCAGGCCGATGCCGGCGCGCAGGATCGAGAAGGCGATGACGAAGCGCGTGAAGCTCGTCACCATGATGAGAAGCCCGGGCGCGATCGACAGGACGGTCAGCAGTCCGAAGAGCTGGATGATCGTGCCGACCGTCTGGCCGTCGGCGCCGCGCGTCAGCTGGCCAAGGTCGATCGTCTGGGCGGCGGCCTGACCCGCGATCAGCGTGGCGACGACCGAGACGAGGAGCGCGAGGGAGATCTTCTTCATTCGAACAGCAACGTCTTGATGAGGAGCGCCTTCACCTTGCCGTCGCTGCGGATGCTGGCGCGCTCCTCCATGTCGGACTTGAGGTGCTGGAAGCCGCTCGCGCCTTCGACCTGGTGCAGCTTCACCGTGCGCAGGAAGGCGATCAGGTCCTGCTGGACGAGGTCGGCGACGGCGAGGTCCGGTTCTCCCTCGAAGACGACGGCGGCCTCCATGCGCACCCAGGTGTCACCGGGCGCGGCGAGATTGGTGGTGATGGCGGTCAGCTGGACGATGCCGCGCTTGGCATCCGCCTCGGCGGGATCTCCGGCATGCTCGGTCTTGCCATGCGCGGCGCCGGCCGGCTTGCCGTGCGAGGCCTCCGGCGAGCCATTCAGGACATTGCCGGCAAACAGGCCGATGCCCGCCGCGATTCCCGTCAAGACCAGCAGGATGGCGATCTGAACGACGATCGACGGCCCCTTGGCCGCCGGTGCGTTCGGATCGACAATGGCGACCGCCTTGGCCATGCCCTGACCTGATCCCCCCTAGAACGGCGACAGTTGATCGAGAATCTGCTGGCCGTAGGGCGGCTGCTGGACCTCGGTCAGCCGCCCGCGGCCACCATAGGAAATGCGCGCCTCGGCGATCCGTTCGTAGGAGATCGTGTTCGCCGCCCCGATGTCGGCTGGCCGAACGATGCCCGCGATCGTCAGCACGCGAAGTTCCGCGTTGACGCGGACCTCCTGCGTGCCGCTGATCACGAGATTGCCGTTCGGCAGCACGTCGGTGACGATCGCGGCGACGGAGAGGCGGAGGTTTTCGGAACGCGCGGTCTGCCCGTTTCCGGCCGACTTCGTCGAGGAATTGATGTCCAGGCCGGCCGAGCCGCTGTTGCCGACGCCGCCGAGATCATAGTCGCCGGCTATGCCGATACTGCGCGCCGCCGTGCGGCTGCGTTCGGATTCATTGCTGAACTTGGCCTTGTCGTTGATCGAGATCGAGACGGTCAGGACGTCGCCGATCGACAGCGCCCTGGCATCGGTGAACAGATTGCTCTGGCGGTCATCCCACAGGGAATAGCGCTGGACCGGAGGAGGCGGCGCCTTGGGATAATAGTGGGCGGAGCGGGTGCTGTGCTCGAGCCCGGTGCCGACCGCGGAAAGCACCGGCGGCTTGCCCACTTCGGCAAGGTTGGCGCCGCAGCCGGCGAGCGCCATGCCTGTTGCGGTAACAAGGAGGAGTTTCCTCACGTCGGATTATCTCCGTTTGCCGCGCTCGCCATGATGCTGGTCAGCTTGGCTGCGACGGTTCGTTCCATTTCGTTCATGATCAGTCCGGACTGCTTGACCTCGAGCTTCAGCAGGATGGCTGCGGCGAGGTCCGCCTTCATCTCCGCGAGCCGCTCGGCGGCCGCGTCCGGTTTCATCCGCGCGTAGATCTTCACGACGTTCTCGGAAGCGTGATCCATGAACTCCTGGCGCAGCGTCATCCACTTTTCGTATTCGGCCCGCTTGGCTTCGAGCTGCTGGACGCGGACGTCGATCTCGGTCTTCAGCGCCTCGAGCTCCTGGGCCTGGATCGCGTAGCGCCGGTCGCGCGCGGCGTCGGCAACATTGCCGCAGAAGCGCTGGATCTCGTCGCTGACGCCGGCCGTGGGCGCGGCCGTCAAGGCCTCTGTCGTCGCCGGACCGGCCGAGGCGCCAAGCGCCGCGAGAGCGCCGACGGCCAGAGCGATGGCTTGCTTGCGGAGACCTGGAGTGTTGTGGGGGTCGAGCATAGATGCTGCCTATTGAAGGATGAGGTCTGCCTGCAGGGCGCCGGCCGATTTAATGCCTTGCAGGATGGCAATGATGCCGTCCGGCTTGACGCCGATGCGGTTCAGGCCGGAGACCAGAGCTTCGAGATCGGGACCGTCGAGGGTGGCGACCTGCATCGATTCCTGGTCCGCCGCGATGGCTGTCGAGGGTTCCACCTCGGTCTCGCCGCGCGAGAAGGGCTCCGGCTGCACGACCTTCGGCATTTCCGTGATGCGCACGGTCAGCGCGCCGTAGCTGATCGCGACCTTCGAGATCTTCACCGCCTGGCCGATGACGATCGTGCCGGTGCGCTCGTCGATGACGACGCGCGCCGGGGCGTCCGTCTCGACGGCAAGATTCTCCAGTTCGGCGACGAAGCGGGTCGTTGAAATGCCGTCCGGACGCTTGATGACGATGGTGCGCGAATCCTGCTCGTGCGCGACGCGCTTGCCGAAGCGGTTCATGGAGAAGTTGTTGATGGCGTCGGCGATCTTCAACGCGGACGAGAAGTCGGCATTGCGCAGCTGCAGGGTGAGCATCGCGACATCGCCGAACTGGGCGGCCACCTCGCGCTCGACGATGGCGCCGTTCGGAACCCGCCCGGACGTCGGCACGCCCTTGGTGACGGTCTCGGCGTCGCCCTTGGCGGTGAAGCCGGAGACGAAGACGGGACCCTGCGCTACGGCGTAGATGTCGCCATCGGGCGCGCGCAGCGGCGTCATGACAAGGGTGCCGCCGGACAGCGAGGTGGCGTCGCCGAGCGACGACACGCTGACGTCGATGCGCGAGCCCGACTGCACGAAGGCCGGCATGTTCGCGGTGACGATGCCCGCCGCCACGTTCTTGGCGCGCGACCGGCCGCCCTCGGTCGCGATGCCGAGGTTCTGCAGCATGGCGCGGATCGACTGTTCGGTGAACGGGGCGCTGCGCAGATTGTCGCCGCTGCCCTGCAGCCCGATGACGAGACCGTAGCCGATCAGCTGATTGTCGCGCGAGCTCTGCAGCGTGGCGATGTCCTTGATGCGCGAGGCAGCCGTCGCCGGTCCGCCGAAGGCCAGGACGCATGCGAGCGCGGCAAGCAGGAAGCGTCTCATGTCGCGCCGACCCTGACCGTGCCGTCGGCCATCACGATGCCGCTGAACACCTTGCCGCTGTCGATGTTGCGCAGCTTGACGACAGCGCCGATGGCGCCCGGCTCGAGCGGAACCGCCGTGGCGGCAATGGTCAGGCCGCCCTGGACGAAGAGAACCGCCACGGGCGAGCCCGCCTGGACCAGAAACGGCTCGCGCAGCGAACTGACCGGGATCAGCTTGCCGGGCAGGAGGGTTCGCCGCGCGACCTTGCCCTCGACGTCCTCGGCCAAGGTCGCGACCGGCGAGGTGAGCGGCTTGGCGGGGGCGAAGGCAACTTCTTCGATGGCATCCGGGCCGATCGTCTCGCCCGGGTAGATGATGCGGTTGACGACGATGACCACGCCCTCCGCGGACGCGGGCGCCGCGCCTGCGAGGACGCCAGCCGCCAGAACCGCGGCGGCGACGAGCCTGAGGAGGGACGGCGCCACCCGGCTACCTCGACTGCGAGATCGTGGCGGCCATTTCGTCGGCCGCCTTGATGACCTTGGAATTCATCTCGTAGGCGCGCTGCGCGGAAATCATGTCGGTGATCTCCTTGACCGGGTCGACGTTGGAGTTCTCGAGATAGCCCTGCTCGACGCTCGCGAAGCCGGGGTCGCCAGCAACGCCGACCACCGCCGCGCCGGAGGCTTCGGTCTCGCCGAACAGATTGTCGCCGAGCGGCGCGAGGCCGGCCTCGTTTGCGAAGGTCGCAAGCGTCAGCTGGCCGATCTCCTGCAACTGGACCTGGCCGTCGAGCCGCACGAATACCTGGCCGGTCTTGTTGACGATCACCTCGGCCGCGTCGACGGGGACCGTGATGGCCGGTATGACCGGGTAGCCGTCGACGGTGACCATCTGGCCGGTCGCGTTGGTGTTGAAGGCGCCGGCGCGCGTGTAGAGCGTCTGGCCGTCCGAACCCTCGATCTGGAACATGCCGGAGCCGACGAGCGCGAGGTCGTATTTGTTGCCCGTGCTGGTCAGCGATCCCTGGATGTGCAGGTTGCGCACCGCCGCCGTCTTGACGCCGAGACCGATATGGGCGCCTTCCGGGACGACGCTCGAATTGGCGCGGTTCGGTACGCCCTGCAGGCGCTCGACCTGGTAGAGCAGGTCGGCGAACTCGGCGCGCGCGCGCTTGAAGCCGGTCGTGTTGATGTTGGCGATGTTGTTGGCGATGACTTCGAGATTGAGCTGCTGGGCATTCATGCCCGTGGCGGCGATGGCGAGTGCTCTCATGGTCCGGGTTTCCTTCAGATCGCCATGCGGCTGATTTCGAGGTAGGCGCTGACGATCTTGTCGCGGATGGCGATCGAGGTCTGCAGCGCCTGTTCGGCGCTCATCACCGCGTCGACGACGTCGCGGGTCGGCACCTCGCCCTGCAGCGCCTGGATCGAGATCTTGTCGGCGGACTGGAGGGTCTCGATGGTGCGGCCGGCGGCGTTGGCGAGCGCCGATGCGAAGGATGCGCCGACATCGGCGGCCGAGGACGCCGCAGCGCCGCCGACCTGGCCTGGCTGCATGCCGCCGGTGAGGAGCCGCTCGAGGGGTGAGATGCTGCCGATCATGATCCGACTATGTCCTCAACAGGTCGATGGTCATCGAGATCAGCTCGCGCGCCTGCTTGAT
>JAUYMV010000511.1 GCA_030698645.1 Mesorhizobium sp. | reverse complement strand
TTTCGATCCGCCGAAGGCGACCGGAGTTTCACCGTTCGTCGCTGGGAAAGCCAAATCGTTGGCTTTCCCTCGGCCTGCGGCCGACCGCTCCTCACCCCCCTCACCGCCTCGCTGCGCTCGGCACCTCTCCCCCACGATGTGGGGGAGAGGAAACGCCAATCGCGTTGCCTCGCGCCCGCGAAGGGCGGTTGCGCCACTGAAGAAAAGCACACTCAAGCCTGATCCTCCAGAACCATGGCCGCGCCTTTGGCGCCGGTCAGGATGGCGGCGGCGTTGGTGTTGCCGGTGATGTTGCCGGGGAAGATCGAGGCGTCGATGATGCGCAAGGCCTGCAGGCCATGCGCGCGCAGGCGCGGGTCGACGACCGAGGTGGAGGCGTCTGGGCCCATGCGGCAGGTGGAGACGGGGTGGTAGACGGTGCCGGAGCGGCGGCGGAAATCGTCGATCAGGTCGGCGTCGCTGCGCACCGAAGGGCCGGGCAGGACCTCCTCGGCGATCACGCCGGCCAACGCCGGCTGGGCGGCGATGGTGGGCAGGAACATCACCGCGTCGAGCCTTTCGGCGACGTCGGAACTGGTCGAAAAGGCGTTGGCGACGATCTTCGGATGGTCGGCCGGGTCGGCCGAGCGGATGTGGATCGCGCCGCGGCTCGACGGTCGGCAGTTGGAGAGGCCGATCGAGAAGCCGGGCCACGGGTCCGGCGACAGGATCGGCCGTTCGCCGACCTTGGGGATGACGGTCGAGAAGACCTGGAAATAGAGCTGCATGTTCGGCCGCGCGCGGCTCGCGTCAGTGCGGAAGAAGCCGCCGCCCTGGTTCATGCTCATCGACAGCGGGCCGGTGCGGGCCAGAAGATACTGCATGCCCGCCAGCGCCTTGCCCCACCAGGGCCGCAGCACCTGGTTGAGCGTCGGCTGGTTCGCCTTGAAGGTGTAGTTGATGCCGAGATGGTCCTGCAGATGCTCGCCGACATTGGCGTTGGCGTGCACGACCGGGATGCCGAGGCCGGCGAGAAGGCCCGGATCGCCGACTCCGGAGAGTTCCAGAAGCTGCGGCGTGTTGACCGAGCCGCCGCACAGGATGACCTCGCGGCCGGCGCGGGCGGATTTGGTCACGCCGTTCCGGACGTAGTCGATGCCGACAGCGCGGCTGCCCTCGAAGACGATCCGGGTCGCCAGCGCGTTCATCTCGACGCGGAGATTCTTCCGCTTCATGGCCGGGCGCAGGAAGGCGCGGGCGGCCGACATGCGGCGGCCGTTGCGGGTGGTGAGCTGGTAGATGCCGACGCCTTCCTGGCGGGCGCCGTTGAAATCCGGATTGAAGGGGAGACCGGCCTGTTCGGCCGCCTTGAGGTAGAGCCGGGTCAGCGGATGGACCTTGCCGCTCATGTCGCTGACATGCACCGGGCCGCCCCTGCCGCGCCAGGCGTCGGCGCCGGCCTCGTTGTCCTCCAGCGACTTGAATGTCGGCAGCAGGTCAGCAAAACCCCAGCCCGGATTGCCGGCGTCGCGCCAGTCGTCGAAATCCTCGGCCGCGCCGCGGATCCAGACCATGGCGTTGATCGAAGAGGAGCCGCCGAGGATTTTTCCGCGCGGCCAGTGGTCCGGGTTGCCGGCGAGGCCGTCGTCCGGCTCGGCCCGGTAGTTCCAGTTGACCGCCGGATCGAAGAAGCACTTGCCGTAGCCGAGCGGCATCTGGACGTAGAAGCGCCGGTCGGTGCCGCCGGCCTCCAGCAGGAGGACGGAGTGCCTGCCGTCGGCGGTGAGGCGATCGGCGACGACCGAACCGGCCGAGCCCGAGCCGACGACGATGAAATCATAAGTCTGCATGATGCCGCGCGTGGTTCCCCTTGGCCGAGCAGACTAGCGGGAGTGGCGGCGACCGGGCGCGGCCGCTTCCGGCATGGCCTGTGAAAAATGCGACGGGGAGGGCGGGACGGCGACCGTGCTTTCCCCGCAATCACGCGCATTGACCCCTCGGCACGTCGCGGCTACGCCAGTCGGGAGCGCGGAGGAGAGATGCATGACTGACACGACCCCCAGACCGTCCGGCGAACTGACGCTGCGCACGCTCGCCATGCCGGCCGACACGAACGCGGCGGGCGACATTTTCGGCGGCTGGGTGATGGCGCAGATGGATCTGGCCTGCGGCATCCGCGCCGCCGAGCGCGCCAAGGGGCGCGTCGTCACGGTGGCGGTCGAGAAGATGGTGTTCGCCAAGGCGATGAAGGTCGGCGACACGCTGTCGATCTACACGCACATCACCCGGGTCGGACGCACCTCGATGGTGCTCAAGGTCGAGGCGTGGGCGCAGCGCTATCTGTCGGAGATCGTCGAGAAGGTCACCGACGCCGACGTCGTGATGGTGGCGCTCGACGCGGGCGGCAAGCCGACCGCCATTCCGCCGGAATAGGCCAGGCTCGAACGACCTACTCCGCCGGAATAGCCGAATCCGCGCGACGCGTCGGCACCCCGGCGGCGTTCGCATCGGCCGGCGCGGCCTGCGTCTCGCCGGCCAGGCACTCGCGCACCAGGCCGGTGGTGTAACCGCGCGTGATGTGGGCGCCGGCGGCATATTCCGGGTCGGCCATCAAGGCGGCGTGCAGTTGCGGCAGATTGTAGTAGGGTACGCTCGGATAGAGATGATGATCGAGGTGGTAGTTGACGTTGTGCGGGGCGAAGAAGGCGCGCTCCCACAGATAGGGCAGCACCGTCCGTGACGAGCCCAGTTCGCTCTCATAGTCCATCGAACCGAAATGCTCGGCGACGCTGCGCACGTAGAGGAACAGCAGGAAGAAGGTGAAGAACGGGATCATCCAGTAGACGACGAAGCCGTGCCAGGCGCCGGTCAGCGTCAGGACGAAGGCGATGGCGATATAGTAGCCGAAGCGGACGAGCTGGTATTTCAGCGTCTTGCCCTCGTCGTCGGAGAGCCGCGTGGCGAGCGATTTCATGTCGCGGTAGGAGCTGATGCCGACGAGATAGCCGAGCAGGTTGAGGATGGCGAACTGCCAGCTCTGCGGAAAGGTGAAGTGCATCCGGCCGAGCTTGATCGACCAGTCCGGATCCTTCTCGGTGTTGGTGTATCGGTGATGCGCGAGATGGTTCTTGCGGTAGCCGTCGACGAAGGTGAGCAGGGGCCAGGCGAGCAGGGCGTCGCCGACCCATTCCGAGACCTTCTTGTTCGAGATGAACCGGTAGTGCGCGAAATCGTGGATCAGGACGCCGAACGCATGCATGCGGCCGGCGATGACGACCCAGGCAAAGATCAGCGCCCAGATCGACTGCGTGTATTCGCTGAGGGCGATGACGCCGGCGATGACCGCCCAGTCGAAGGCGATGGCGAGCGCCGTGCGCCAAGGGGTCAGCCCGGACAGGCGCTTGATCAGCTTCTGGTCGAGATTGTAGCCGTATTCCTGCATGGTATCCCGGCGCTCGATCGCGTTGACACAGTGTAAACAAAGCCGAGTTTACGGAGTTTTAAGCATGCTGGCAAATGCCCGGCATGCGGCGGAATCGCCTGAGCGGACGCCTATTGCTGCTCCTTGTCGAAGCGCTCGCGGGCGGCATTGACGCGCGAAATATTGGTGCGCGCCCAGGCGCCGAGCGCCTGAACGGGGGCCAGAAGCTCGCGCCCGAGATCGGTCAGTTCATAGTCGACACGCGGGGGAATCGTTGGAAACACAGTGCGTGTGACGAAGCCGTCGCGCTCGAGACCGCGCAGGGTGGTGGTCAGCATCTTCTGCGAGATGCCGCCGACGGCGCGCTTCAGTTCGGTGAAGCGCATCGAGCCCTGGCCGAGATAGTCGACGACGAGCACGGTCCATTTGTCGCCGACGCGAGACAGGATTTCGCTGACGGCGCGGCAGTCCTCGCTGTGGCGCATGTGCGTTGGTTTCAAAAAGGTGCCTCCTTGCGAGAAATCCTCACTCACTTAAGTAGTGCAGGTATCTAATGGATACCAGCATTCTTAAGGAGAGATATACCATGTCCAAGCCCAAGATTGGAATCATCGTCGGCAGCACCCGCGAGGGCCGTTTCGCCGACAAGCCGGCGCAGTGGATCCATGACATCGCCAAGGCGCGCGGCGACGTCGAGGTCGAACTGGTCGACCTGCGCGACTTCCCGCTGCCCTTCTTCGAGGAGGCCGCTTCGCCTGCCTGGGCGCCGTCGAAGAGCGAAGTCGCCCAGGCATGGCAGAAGAAGGTTCAGAGCTTCGACGGCTTCGTCTTCACCGCCGCCGAATACAATCGCGGTCCGACCGCCGTGCTGAAGAACGCGATCGACTACGCCTACACCGAATGGAACAAGAAGGCGCTCGGCTTCGTCGGCTACGGCGGCGTCGGCGGCGCGCGCGCGGTCGAGCAGCTGCGCCTGATCGCCATCGAGGTGCAGATGGCGCCGGTGCGCGCCGGCGTGCATATCCAGTGGGCCGACATGATGTCCGTCATGCAGGGCCAGAAGAACCTGGCCGAGCTCGACCACCTCAACAAGGGCGCGGCCGACATGCTCGACCAGCTCGTCTGGTGGACGAAGGCGCTGGTCGCGGCGCGCAAGTCGGAAATCGCCGAAGCGTCCATCGCGGCCTGATCGGCAGGCGCGGCCGGGACTTCTCCAGTCGCCCCGGCCGCGCCTATCCCGACCGTCGGCAGTCGCTGCCGACGGGAACGCGCGCGCTGGTGCTCATGGCTTCAGCACGCCGACCCTGACCAGCCCATCCGTGACGAAAAGATCGCCGCCGCCGTTGCGGCCGTCGGTCGTCGCGCCGCTGCCCGGAATGTCGTAGCTGCGCGAC
>JAUYMV010000509.1 GCA_030698645.1 Mesorhizobium sp. | reverse complement strand
AAGGCGACGCAGAAGATCACCAAGGCCATGCAGATGGTGGCCGCGGCGAAGCTGCGCCGCGCCCAGGAAGCGGCCGAGGCCGCGCGGCCCTATGCCAAGCGCATGGGCGCGGTGCTGGCCAACATCAGCCAGGCCGTCGCCGGCGGCAGCGACACGCCGCTCCTGATGAGCGGCACCGGCAAGGACGACGTTCACCTGCTGATCGTCTGCACGGCCGAACGCGGCCTGTGCGGCGGCTTCAACAGCCAGATCGTGCGCCTGGCGCGCGAGCATACCCGCAAGCTTCTCGCCGCCGGCAAGACCGTCAAGATCCTGACCGTCGGCCGCAAGGGCGCCGAGATGCTGCGCCGCGACTACGCCAACCTGATCATCGAGCGCATCGACCATCGCGACGTCAAGCAGCTCGGCTTCGTCAACGCAAATGCGATCACGCGCCGCGTCATCCAGCTCTTCAACGAGGGCCAGTTCGACGTCGCCACCGTGTTCTATTCGGAATTCAAGTCGGTCATCGCGCAGATCCCGACCGCGCTGCAGATCATCCCGTCGGCCGCCGCCGAGGCGCCCGCCGACGTGCAGGTCGGCGGCAACGCGGTCTATGAATACGAGCCGGACGAGGGCGGCATCCTCGCCGACCTGCTGCCGCGCAACATCGCTGTGCAGATCTTCCGTGCACTGCTCGAAAACGCTGCCTCCGAACAGGGCGCGCGCATGTCCGCGATGGACAATGCGACGCGCAATGCCGGCGACATGATCAACCGCCTGACGCTGACCTACAACCGCCAGCGCCAGGCGCAGATCACCAAGGAACTGATCGAAATCATTTCGGGCGCGGAAGCGCTCTAGGCCCGCGACGCCGGCGCCCGAGGGCATCCGGATCGGTTCGCGGGACAACAAGGGACCAAAGAGGTAGAGACAATGGCGAAAGCAGCGACCCCCAAGGCGGCGACCGCGAAGACCGCGGCAACCGTGAAGGCAACCGCCCCCGCAAAGACGGCGGCAGCCGCGCCGGCCGTCAAGGCTGCAGCCGTCAAAGCGGCTCCCGCCAAGGCAGCTCCCGCCAAGTCGGCATCGCTCCAGGCGGTGACGAGGGGCCCGGCCAAGATCGGCGCCAATGCGCGCGGCAAGGTGGCCCAGGTCATCGGCGCCGTCGTCGACGTCTCCTTCGAGGGCGACCTCCCGGCCATTCTGAACGCGCTCGAGACCATCAACGGCGGCAACCGCCTGGTCCTCGAAGTGGCGCAGCATCTGGGCGAGAACACCGTCCGCACCATCGCCATGGACACCACCGAGGGTCTGGTTCGCGGCCAGGCGGTCAACGACACCGGCGCGCCGATCACCGTGCCGGTCGGCCCGGAAATGCTCGGCCGCATCATCAACGTCATCGGCGAGCCAATCGACGAGGAAGGCCCGCTCGGCGCCCGCGAGGAGCGCGCCATCCACCAGCTCGCGCCCTCCTATGTCGACCAGTCGACCGAGGCGCAGATCCTGATCACTGGCATCAAGGTCCTCGACCTGCTCGCCCCTTACGCCCGCGGCGGCAAGATCGGCCTGTTCGGCGGCGCCGGCGTCGGCAAGACCGTGCTGATCCAGGAGCTCATCAACAACGTCGCGAAAGCGCATGGCGGCTACTCGGTGTTCGCCGGCGTCGGCGAGCGCACCCGCGAGGGCAACGATCTCTATCACGAGTTCATCGAATCGGGCGTCAACAAGAAGGGCGGCGGCGAAGGCTCGAAGGCTGCCCTGGTGTTCGGTCAGATGAACGAGCCGCCGGGCGCGCGCGCCCGCGTCGGCCTGACCGGCCTGACGGTGGCGGAATATTTCCGCGACCAGGGCCAGGACGTGCTGTTCTTCGTCGACAACATCTTCCGCTTCACGCAGGCCGGTTCCGAAGTGTCCGCCCTGCTCGGCCGCATCCCGTCGGCCGTCGGCTACCAGCCGACGCTCGCCACCGACATGGGCATGCTGCAGGAGCGCATCACGACGACCCACAAGGGTTCGATCACCTCGGTGCAGGCCATCTACGTGCCGGCCGACGATTTGACCGACCCGGCGCCGGCCACCTCGTTCGCCCATCTTGACGCGACGACCGTGCTGAACCGCGCGATCTCGGAAAAGGGCATCTATCCGGCGGTCGATCCGCTCGACTCGACCTCGCGCATGCTCGACCCGCTGATCGTCGGCGAAGAGCATTACAATGTCGCCCGCGTCGTACAGTCGACCTTGCAGCGCTACAAGTCGCTGCAGGACATCATCGCCAATCTCGGCATGGACGAGCTCTCGGAAGAGGACAAGATCACGGTTGCCCGCGCCCGCAAGATCGAGCGCTTCCTGTCGCAGCCTTTCTTCGTCGCCGAAGTCTTCACCGGCGCGCCGGGCAAGCTGGTCGACCTCGCCGACACCATCAAGGGCTTCAAGGGCCTCTGCAACGGCGACTACGATCACCTGCCGGAATCCGCGATATACATGGTCGTCACCATCGAGGAAGCCGTCCAGAAGGCGCAGAGACTGGCAGCCGAAGCGGCGTAGTTCGAGCGAATAGCGAATAGGGAGTAGCGAATAGGGGTGATGATCGACATGCGGATGTGTCTTCGGGCTATTCGCTATTCGCTATTCGCTACTCGCTAGTTGATGATGGCTGAAGCCTACACATTCGAACTGGTCTCGCCGGAACGCCTGCTCGTCTCCGAGCAGGTCGAGTCGGTGATCATCCCCGGAACCGAGGGCGAGATGACCGTCATGGTCAACCACGCCCCAGTGATGGCGACGGTGAAGCCGGGCGTCGTGACGGTGCGCACGGTC